>NZ_JASSVO010000005.1:0-260969 GCF_030541085.1 Marinobacter sp. ST-43 | reverse complement strand
CTACGCGCGCTTTACGCCCAGTAATTCCGATTAACGCTTGCACCCTCCGTATTACCGCGGCTGCTGGCACGGAGTTAGCCGGTGCTTCTTCTGTAGGTAACGTCAAGCCTCATGGGTATTAGCCATAAGGTTTTCCTCCCTACTGAAAGTGCTTTACAACCCGAAAGCCTTCTTCACACACGCGGCATGGCTGGATCAGGGTTGCCCCCATTGTCCAATATTCCCCACTGCTGCCTCCCGTAGGAGTTCGGGCCGTGTCTCAGTCCCGATGTGGCTGATCATCCTCTCAGACCAGCTACGGATCGTCGCCTTGGTAGGCCTTTACCCCACCAACTAGCTAATCCGACTTAGGCTCATCCAATAGCGCAAGGTCCGAAGATCCCCTGCTTTCTCCCGTAGGACGTATGCGGTATTAATCCGGGTTTCCCCGGGCTATCCCCCACTACTGGGCAGATTCCTAAGCATTACTCACCCGTCCGCCGCTCGTCAGCGGGTAGCAAGCTACCCCTGTTACCGCTCGACTTGCATGTGTTAAGCCTGCCGCCAGCGTTCAATCTGAGCCATGATCAAACTCTTCAGTTTAAATCATACAAGAACCCGAAAGTTCTTAATTCTTGCTCAAGACAAAACTCAATTTCGACGAGTCACTGTCCTGATATTTCGTGTCCGAAATACCTCGGCCAGCGCCCACACGAATTACTTGGTTAACTTTTTAAAGAGCGTTTGAGCTGTTGCTCAATCAAGGCCGCGTATTCTACATCGTTCCGCTGCCTTGTCAACCGTTTATTTTTCGCCGTTTTCGTTTCCGAAAACCGCCGAAAAACTCTCCGGCTTACTGCCTGTTTCGAGGTGCGCATTCTACACTGAACCGCCTCCCTGTCAACCGCTTTCTGAAGAATTTCTAAAACACTTTCTTCAGCGCTTTCAAGCAGTTATCGCTCAGGTTTCTCCCCTTTTCAGTGGCCTGCCCCTCAAGCGAGATGCGCATTCTACAGACCTCAGCCGAGGAGTCAACGGCCAATCTGAAAAAAATTCAGATTGGCCAAAACGCCACGGAAATCACTCGACAATGATCACCCGGGCAATCTTCTTTTTACCCGCCTGGATGACGCACTCTTCCCCTGCTACGAACATGCGCTGACCTTCAAACTGCTGGCCATCCACATAAACCGCTCCACGCCCAAGCACGTCCCGCGCCGCAGCACCGTTCTTTACCAGACCCGCGAGACGCAAAACAGCAGGCATCGGAATCTCCCCCTGCCCTTCCAGCGAAACTTCCACGACCGGCACGTTGTCCGGAATCTCACCGAGAGCAACCCGATTACCCGCCGACTTGTGAGCCGTCTTTGCGGCCTCCTCATCATGGAAGCGGGTAATCAACTCTTCAGCGAGCACCTTCTTATAGTCCTGAGGGTTTTCGCCGCCGGCAACCGCAGCTTTGAATTGCTCGATCTCAGCCATCGGCCGGAAACTGAGCAACTCGAAGTAGCGCCATAGCAGCTCATCAGGCATGGACAGCAGCTTGGTATACATCTCCCCCGGGGAGTCACTGACACCCACATAGTTACCGAGAGACTTCGACATCTTCTGGACACCGTCCAGCCCCTCAAGGATAGGGACGGTCAGGATGGCCTGCGGTTTCTGGCCGTAATGCTTCTGCAGAATCCGCCCCATCAGTAGATTGAACTTCTGATCAGTGCCACCCAACTCTATGTCAGCCTCAAGCGCCACCGAGTCGTAGCCCTGCACCAGAGGATAGAGGAACTCATGAATGGCAATTGGCTGCTCGGAGCGATAGCGCTTGGTAAAGTCGTCGCGCTCTAGCATACGGGCAACCGTATATTGCCCGGCCAGGCGAATCATATCCGCCGCTGTCATCTTGCTCATCCACTCGGAGTTGAAGACAACCCGGGTTTTTTCCCGATCCAGAATCTTGAACACCTGCTCTTTATAGGTAATCGCATTTTCGCGAACCTGATCTTCAGTAAGCGGAGGCCGGGTAGCACTCTTTCCTGTGGGGTCACCGATCATGCCGGTAAAGTCACCAATCAGGAAAATAACTTCGTGCCCAAGGTCCTGGAACTGACGCAGTTTGTTTATAAGAACCGTGTGGCCGAGGTGCAGGTCTGGTGCGGTTGGGTCGAAGCCGGCCTTCACTCGCAGCGGCCGACCTTCTTTCAGCTTTTCAACCAGGTCTTCCTCTGGAATCAGCTCGTCAATGCCCCGTTTGATAATCGCCAGCGCTTCATCTATTGATGCCATGAACCCCTCACCCCGTCTGTGACAATAAAGCGGGAGCCGGTTACAGAGGTCTACAAAAGAAATCTGTGAGTTACCGGCACCCTTGGTACAGTAGAAATGCTCAGAAAACGACCAGCTAGAGCATGAAAAGCCCGGGATTATAGCAGCGGCAGCGCAGTTTGTACGACCAGCACAGCCGCTCGACTGTAATGTTGGACACTGTCGCAATTCTGTTATATGCGGTACTCTGTTGGTCTATACTTGACCTGGCGCTTTAATAAGCCGGTACAAATTACTGGATTACCGATTAAAACGGGTGAGCCACGTGCTGAAAACATTCCCCAAAACACACATTACCCTGGCGGCAGCCGCCACGGTGATCGTCTCTGCTGCTGTCCTGATGAGCCCAAGCGCAGACGTTGAAGCCAAGCGGATGAGCTACACCGTCGACCTGGAGCAGGGCCTGATTTCCGGGGCATCCTCACAGGAAGCCAGCAACCAGGCCGCCGCTCCGGAGGCTGAGACAACAAGCCAAACAACTGAAAGCCAAAGCCAACCAATGGCAGCTCAGGCAGACGTTGCACCCGAGCCTGATATTCAGTGGCAGGAATTCACCATTAAATCTGGCGATACACTCTCCACGTTGTTCCGGAAAGCCGGATTTAACGACGGCCTGATGCTTTCGGTGATTCACGGTGACGGCGAGGCCGACAAGCTCCAACGCCTTTATGCCGGCGAGGATATCCGGTTCGGCGTTAACTCCGAGGGCGAGCTGGTTGCGATTGAACTCCAACGCTCTTTGTTGGAGTCCCTCAAAATCGCGCGCACGGAAGATGGCTTTCTTGGTGAGACCGTCGTTCGCGAACCTGAAGCCAGACCGGCATTCGCCGCAGGCGTTATCGACGGGTCTTTGTACCTCTCAGCCAGAGACGCCGGCCTGAATGATCGCCTGACGATGGAATTGGCCGGCATTTTCGGCTGGGACATCGACTTTGTATACGATGTCAGAAAAGGCGACAGCTTCGAAGTGGTTTACGAAGAGCTTTATATTGATGGCGAAAAGTTTGATACCGGCCGAATTCTCTCTGCCCGCTTTATCAACCGGGGCGAAGATAACCTTGCGCTGTTATATACCGATGCGAACGGAGAAAGTGACTACTATTCACCCGACGGCAAGAGCATGCGCAAGGCCTTCCTGAGAGTGCCGATCAACGCCCGCGTTTCCTCGCCCTTTAACCTGCAACGTCGCCACCCGGTTCTCGATGTGGTTCGCCCACACGAAGGTACCGACTATGCCGCACCTCCGGGGACCCCAATCAAGGCCGCCGGCAGCGGCCGGGTGAAGTTCGCCGGCTGGAAAGGCGGCTACGGCCGAACTGTAGTGCTGCAGCATGGCGACAACATTACAACGCTTTATGCCCATATGAGCCGACTGGGCAAAGGCATCAAGAACGGCACCCGGGTCAAGCAGGGCGAAACCATTGGCTACGTCGGCTCATCCGGCATGGTGACTGGACCCCACCTGCATTACGAATTCCGGATCAACGGTGCGCCGAGAAACTCAAGAACGGTAAAACTCCCCGACGCCAAGCCGGTGCCGGACAGCGAGATGGCAAGGTTCCAGAAGTTCACCGAGCAGCGCCTGGCACAGTTCAACGTGTTCCGCGAAAGCAATCAGCAGCTGGCTCTGGCCTCGGATAACTAAGCATGGACTACTGGCTAGGCCTGATGTCTGGCACCAGCATGGACGCAGTTGATGCGGTGCTGGTGTCTTTCGACACGGACACCCTGGCCGTCCACGAAACCTTCTCTCTACCCTATACCGACGCGCTGCGCCAGCGATTGCTGCTGGCAACGCGCAACCAGGCAGACCCGGATGAGCTGGGTGAACTGGACTCCCTTGTTGGCCAGCATTTTGCGGAAGCCGGTGCCCAACTGATTAAAAAGTCCGGCGTTGATCCTCAAAAGATCCGGGCCGCAGGCAGCCATGGCCAGACCATTCGCCACCAACCAACCGGAAACGCCCCCTTTTCCCTTCAGATCGGCAACGCCGCGTGGCTATCCGAACGCCTGGGAATCACCACAGTTGCCGATTTCCGAAGTCGGGACATCGCCGCCGGCGGACAGGGCGCTCCCCTGGTACCCGCTTTTCATCACTGGCTATTTGCCTCACCCACTCAGGATCGATGCATTCTGAATCTCGGTGGCATTGCCAATATCACCTGGCTGCCGGCCGGATCGAGAAAGCCGGCCGTCGGCTTCGATACCGGCCCGGCCAATGCCCTGCTGGACGCCTGGTGCCTGGACCAGACCGGGCGGCATTTTGATGAAGACGGCCACATGGCCAGTGAGGGCGCGACCCATTCCGAACTGCTTGCCAGCATGCTGTCAGACGCCTACTTCAGCAAACCAGCTCCGAAAAGTACGGGCAAAGAGCGTTTCAACATCGACTGGGTGCGCACACATCTTCAGCGTTTCGACGAGATACCCGCCGAGGACGTGCAGAGAACCCTGCTGCAACTGACCTTGACAACCATTCTCCAGCAGTTACCACAGGAAAATGCGGACATGGCCGTGTATGCCTGTGGTGGTGGCACCTTCAATCGATTACTGATGAGAGAGCTCAAGGTAGGCCTTGGGTCTGCCGCACTGCACACCACTGCGGATCTTGGCCTTGACCCTCAATGGGTAGAGCCGGTGGCGTTCGCCTGGCTGGCCCGACAAACCATCCTTCAGTTACCGGGCAACGTGCCCGAAGTCACCGGCGCTTCGGGCGAGAGAATACTGGGCGCAATTTATCCGCCCTGATTCAGATGGAAAATGAGCTGCCGCAACCGCAGGTCGAACTGGCATTGGGGTTCTGAACGACAAACTGTGAACCCTGCAGCCCTTCCTGATAGTCGATAGTCGCGCCCACCAGATACTGATAGCTCATTGAATCCACCAGCAGCTTGACGCCATCCCGCTCAATGACGGTGTCATCTTCTTCCTGACTTTCATCAAACGAGAAGCCGTACTGGAAACCGGAGCAGCCGCCGCCTGTGACAAAGACACGCAACTTGAGATCGGGGTTTTCTTCTTCCTCAATCAACTCACGCACCTTCGCGACGGCGTTGTCGGTGAAAAACAACGGCGTGGCCATTTGTTGCTGAACTACACTCAAAGTCTGCCTCCGGCATGGTATTGCTGTCGGGAAATTATGGTATTCCTGACTAAAACAATCAACTATTCGGACTTGTCCTCATCTTCACCTGCGATTGAACTCTCTGGCTGCTTTTGCTCATGCGTCAGCAAACCACTGGTTTCATCCTTGCGCACCAGATTGCCGTTGACCGAGGCGCCCATGGCCATCTCAATCAGCTGGTAATACACATTGCCGGTAACAACCGCTTTCTCTGCCAGCTCGAGGTGGGCAGAGGCATGCACATCACCCTTTACCTTGCCATTGATGATGATATGGGGAGCCACGACGTCGCCAACGATTTCCCCCACCTCTGACAAACGTACCACCGCATCGGAGCCTTCTTCGGCCACAACCCGGCCCTTGATGGTGCCATCCACGTGAAGACCACCGGAGAAATGAACGTCGCCCTCAACGGTGGTCTTGCCGGAAATCAGGGTGTCAAAATGGCCGGGGGAACGGCGGGGTTTCTGCTTTTTCTTGCCAAGCATCTCAGTTCTCCGTTAAATCTTTCCAATCAAAGGTTCGTTCAGCCTGGGATGCCTCGCGGCCCTCCGCCTGGGCAACGACCTGAATCTCATAGGGCTCAAAGCTCTCAGGCAGGCGCAGGCTGCCCTCCACATCCTGGAAGTAGCGGAACCGGAATTTCACGCCCAGATCATCAATTTCATCCGACAGATCCCTCAGCGCAATCACCTCTTTCTCGCCATCCAGACGACCGATGACATTCACGGCCACCAGGCCCGAAATATAGCTCTTGTTATTGCCAACCTGAGTCAGCACCATTTTGAAATCGAAAACACCAGACTCCCTGGCCGGGCTCAGCGTAAAACTGTCTACCTGCAGGCCCTTGCTGGTTTCCGAGGGCGCCATGATATTGCGATAGAAGGTAAGATCCGCCTCCAGCTCCAGGATGCGGGTTTCCAGGCCGACAATCGTGTTTCGTGCCTCCCGCAGTGCCTGCTCATCGATCGCGCGCCCACGTTCGAGATTCACCAACCCCTGGCGTGCCTCCCGGTATTGCTCCCGAAGGTTCTCAACCTCCTCCACCAACTGCTCGGCAGACGCCTCCGCCGAGCTGAAACGGAAGCCACCCTGGGCAAGCCCAGCGGTATATCCTGCCACGGCGGCGATGACGGTAAATGCCAGCAGAATCAGGCTGCGACGTAACCGGTAACCTGGCCGGTGGCGGATAACAACGTATTCATCCGCCGGTTTTCGAGGATCACTCACGTGCCCGACCTCACGGCAGCAAAGCCGGAGCGTTCAGGCCCATGGTTTCATCCAGACCGAACATGATGTTCATGTTCTGAACGGCCTGGCCGGCGGCGCCTTTCACCAGATTGTCGATCACCGATGACACAATCACGATGTTGCTGTCTTCCTGGCGGTGTAATGCCATCCGACAGTGATTGGCGCCACGGACACTGCGGGTCTCCGGATGACTGCCAAACGGCATGACATCCACGAAAGGCTCGTCTTTGTAACGCGCTTCGTACAGAGCCTGAAGTCGGTCAAAATCCTGCGGGTTTTCAAGCTCGGCATACAGCGTGGCTTCGATGCCGCGAATCATCGGTATCAGGTGCGGCACAAAGGTAACACCAACACCTTTGCCTGCGGCGGCCGTCAGGCCCTGGCGGATCTCCGGCAAATGCCGATGCCCGGAAGCCCCGTAGGCCTTGAAACTCTCGCCTATTTCACCGTGGAGCATGCCAATCTTGCCTTGCCGGCCAGCACCGCTGGAGCCGGACTTGGCATCGGCTATCAGCCTTGCCGGATTGACCAGACCGTGTTCCAGCAACGGCAGGAATCCCAGCTGTACAGCTGTCGGATAACACCCTGGATTCGCAACCAGCTGAGCGTCACGGATGGCCTCGCGGGCCACTTCCGGCAAGCCGTACACCGCTTTTTCGGCCCAGTCGGCACTCTCGTGGGGCATGCCATACCAGTTTGCCCAGGTATCAAGATCCTTCAGGCGGAAATCCGCCGACAGATCGACGACGCGAACACCTGAGGCCATCAATTCCGGAACCATGCGCATTGCAACGCCGTGCGGCGTGGCAAAAAACACCAGATCACAGCTCGCCAGCACCGATGCGTCGGGCTCGGAGAATTCAAGCTCATAATGGCCTCGCAGGTTGGGATACATATCGGCCACGGGCATACCCGCTTCCGATCGCGAGGTGATGCAGATAACCTCTGCTTCCGGGTGGACAGCCAGAATTCTCAGCAGCTCTACACCCGTGTATCCGGTTCCGCCGACGATGCCTACTTTAATCACTCTTATCTCCAACGTGGTCTGGACAGAATTGGGAAGTCAGGGCACGTAGTCTAACATGATAAACCAAGGACTTATTGCAGCCTGCGGGCCCGCCGTTACAATGTTGTCAGAAATCTGCTGATGATCCCGACACTCCAACCGGAACACCCCGCCAATGCGTAGCATCAGGCAACAGATTACCGAGAATCTGATCCCCGTATTCCGGCGGAAGCTCTCCGGCGTTGATGCCTTACCGCAATTGGCGGTTCTTGGCCTGCTGTCCGGCATTGTGACCGGCGGCGTGATCCTGCTTTTCCGACTCGCTATTGAATGGCCACTGGAGCACTTCCTGCCGGGCCAGGGTTCAGAGAGTTTCGAAGAACTGAACCTGCTCACCCGCGGTCTTCTGCCCCTGGCCGGGGCTCTGGGGTTGGGCCTTTTTTTGCACAAACTCGGCCTGCACGACCGCAAGGTCGGCATTGTCCATATCATGGAGCGGCTGAACTACCATCAGGGCTACATCTCCTTCCGCAGTGCCATGGTTCAGTTTGTTTCCGGGGTTACTACGGTCATCACCGGGCAATCCGCCGGCCGGGAGGGGCCCGCCGTCCATCTGGGCGCGGCCTTTTCCAGCCTGCTCGGGCAATGGATGCGGCTACCCAACAACAGCATTCGCACGCTGGTCGCCTGCGGTTGTGCCGCTGCCATTTCCGCCTCCTTCAACACCCCCATCTCCGGCGTAATTTTCGCCATGGAAGTGGTGATGATGGAGTACACGATTGCCGGCTTCACCCCGATTATCCTGGCGGCAGTCAGCGCTGCCATCGTCACCCAGGCGGTTTACGGCACCGAACCGGCGTTCAGTGTCCCGGCACTGACTATGAATTCGCTGCTGGAGATTCCCTGGATTCTCGCCATTGCCGTTATTATCGGCATCGCGGCGGCCGGATTTATCCAACTGGTAGACAGTATGGGCCGTTACCATCACCGCCCGGTGTTGCTACGAATTGCCGTGGCCGGCCTGTTGATGGTGCCCTTCGCCCTGGTCATCCCGGAAACCATGGGCATCGGCTACGATACCGTGAGCGAAACCATTCATGGCGAACTCGGATTCTGGTTACTGCTCGGCGCGGGCAGCGCCAAGCTGATCATCACCGGATTGTCCATCGGACTGGGCATGCCCAGCGGCGTTATCGGCCCCACCATCTTCATGGGCGCCACTCTGGGCGGCGCCATGGGCCTGATCGGCGCCCAGATGTTCCCGGACATTGCCTCATCGGTGGGGTTTTACGCCATGCTGGGTATGGGGGCGATGATGGGCGCCGTGCTGCAGGCGCCACTGGCGGCTTTGATGGCGCTGATGGAGCTCACCCGGAACCCGAACATCATACTGCCAGGCATGCTGATGATTACTACCGCCAGCCTGGTAACCAGCGAAGCTTTCGGCAAGAAATCGCTATTCCTGACCATCCTCAAGAGCCAGGGCCTGAGCTACCAGAATTCCCCCGTTATCCAGGCACTGAGACGGGTTTCGGTTGGCGCCATCATGGAACGGAATATTCTTCGAACCGAGCGCGCGCTCACGCTTGAAGAAGCCAAGAAAGCCCTGAAATCGGAACCGAAATGGCTTCTGGTGGAAGGTAGCAATGGCCCCACCGCCCTGCTGCCAGCCGTCGATCTGGCCCGCTTTCTTGAGGACACCGAGAAACAGGCCGCCGAGGAAGGCACCGAAATACCGGAATCCATTGATTTGATGGAAATCCCCGCCAACCGGCGGGATGTGGCACCGGTACAGTACCAGGCAACGCTGGAAGAAGCCCTGCATCAATTCGACAGCACCCAGGCTGAGGCACTATACGTACAACGCCATGTGGCCCCCATGATTCAACGGGTTTATGGTGTTGTGCTGCAAACGGATATCGAAAGCTACTACCAATACCGACGGAGTTAACGAATGCTTTGGGTGAAAGCCTTCCACATTATTTCCCTGGTGTGCTGGTTCGCCGGCATTTTCTATCTGCCCAGACTGTTCGTGTATCATGCCGCCTGCGAGGATGAACCAGGCAAAGAGCGGTTCAAGGTGATGGAACGCAAGCTTTACCGTGGCATTACTACGCCCTCCATGGTCGCCACGGTTGTATTCGGTGTCTGGCTGCTCAGCTATAACTGGTCAGGCTATTTCAGTCAGGGGTGGCTGCATGCCAAGCTGACGCTGGTGGCTTTGCTGATCATCTACCACTTCTACTGTGGTCACCTTGTCAAAGTGTTCCGGGATGACCAGAACACCCGTAGCCACGTGTTCTACCGCTGGTTTAATGAGCTGCCGGTGTTTGTCCTGCTCGCTGTCGTGATTCTTGCTGTTGTTAAACCATTCTGAGGAGATCGGCCATCAAAAGCTTCACCCGCCCCCACGTACTGGTGCTCTCCGGGCTGGATCCGTCTGGTGGCGCCGGCATACAGGCAGACATACAGGCCATCACATCCATCGGCGCCCATCCGCTGCCCGTGCTCACCTGCCTGACCGTGCAGGACACCCGCAACGTATATGGTGCCGAGCCCGTCAGCCCGGACCTGATCAAACAGCAACTGGAGTGCCTTGCCCAGGATACGCCCATTCACGCCATCAAAACCGGGGCGCTCGGAAATGCCGAAGTGGTGGAGGTACTGGTGGAGTTTGTACAGAAGCATTCGGGCGTGCCTTTGATTGTCGACCCGGTGATCAAGGCGGCTGGCGGTGGCGATCTGGCCGATGATGCGCTTGTAGCGGCCATGAAAGACAAGCTGTTTGCCAGGGCCGAAATGATTACGCCGAACGGCGTTGAACTGGCTCAGCTCGGCGGCAGCGACAATCCGGCAGAGGCCGCCCGCAACCTTTTGCAGACGGGCTGTGAGTCCGTGCTTGCCACCGGCGGCCACGGCACCGGCATCCACATCATCAACACACTGTATAACCACGCCCCGGAGCCCATGGAATGGGAGGTGGAACGGGTTGGCAGCAATGAATATCACGGCACCGGCTGCACGCTGGCAGCGGCCATTGCCGCCGGCCGGGCCATGGGACTGTCACCAAGAGCCGCGATTTCCCAGGCGCAGAATTACGTGCATCGGGCGCTGTTGCATGCACTGACGGTTGGCCAGGGCCAGCGGGTTCCCGACCGGGGTATTCTGTGGGAACGGTAAAGTCTCAGCTTCGACCCGGTCTTTACGCCATCACCGATAATCGGCTGACGCCTGCCGACATCCTGATTGCTTCGGTAGAGGCGGCTCTGGCCGGAGGCGCGCGGCTGGTTCAGTATCGGGACAAGGGATCGACAGCCTCTGAACGGCTGGTTCAGGCCAGGAACCTCAACAGCCTGTGCCAGGGGTTCGACGTTCCGTTACTGATTAATGACGACCCGGAACTTGCCGTCAGAGTCGGCGCCGCTGGGGTTCATCTGGGTCAGGATGATTGCTCACTGGTCGACGCCAGGCGCTTGCTCGGGGAGCATGCCATTATCGGCATCACCTGCCATCACAGCCTGAATCTGGCCCAGACAGCCGCTGACGGCGGTGCGGATTACCTGGCCTTCGGCCGCTTTTACGATTCGGCCACCAAGCCAGGTGCGCCCCCGGCCTCGCCGGACGTTTTAACCGAGGCAAAAGGCCTCGGGTTACCCATTACAGCCATAGGCGGAATCACCGGCAACAATGCGGAGCCCCTGATCCGTGCCGGGGCAGACCTGGTTGCCGTAGTGGGCGGCCTGTTCGGCGGCCAACCCTCAGACATTGAAGCCCGGGCCAAGGCATTTAACCGCCTGTTCGCCCGGCATCATCCACTTTTTTCACTTTCCGAATAACAGGAGACAACCGTGAATCATTCCGAAACCCTCTTTGAACAGGCCCAGAAATACATTCCCGGCGGCGTGAACTCCCCGGTACGGGCATTCCGTGGTGTTGGCGGTACTCCGGTCTTTTTCAAACACGCCGAGGGCGCCTATCTCTATGACGAGGATGACCGGCGGTACATCGATTTTATTGGTTCCTGGGGCCCGATGATCCTGGGCCATTCCGACCCCCGCATCAAAGCGGCGCTGCACGCACAGGTCGATCTGGGTGTGGGTTACGGGGCCCCGACCGCCATTGAAACCGAGATGGCGAAAAAGGTGTGCGAACTGGTGCCCTCCATCGAACTGGTGCGCATGGTCAACTCCGGCACCGAGGCCACCATGAGTGCCATCCGTCTGGCCCGCGGCTACACCGGCCGCGACAAGATCGTGAAATTCGAAGGTTGCTACCACGGCCACGTAGATTCCCTGCTGGTCAAAGCCGGTTCCGGCGCCCTGACCCTGGGTGTACCCAACTCACCGGGAATTCCGGCCAGCCTGGCGGAGCACACCCTGACCCTGACCTACAACGACATTGACGAGGTTCGTGAAACCTTCAGTCAGATGGGCGACCAGATTGCCGCCATTATCGTTGAGCCTGTGGCCGGCAACATGAACTGCATCCCGCCCGTGCCCGGCTTCCTGGAAGCGCTGCGGGAAGTGTGTGATGAGCACGGCACCGTGCTGATTTTCGATGAGGTAATGACCGGATTCCGGGTGTCGCTCGGCGGCGCCCAGGGATTCTACGGGGTGAAACCGGACCTGACGGCTCTGGGCAAGGTGATTGGCGGCGGCCTGCCCGTCGGTGCATTCGGCGGCAAACGCGAAATCATGGAGCATATCTCGCCGCTGGGCCCGGTTTATCAGGCCGGCACCCTGAGCGGTAACCCGCTGGCAATGACCGCCGGGCTGACCACGCTGAATGCCATTTCCGAGCCCGGGTTCCACGATCGGCTGACGGAAAAAACCAATCGGGTGAAGGATGGCTTCAAGGCGGCAGCGGATGAAGCCGGCATCCCACTGGCGGTTCAGTCCGTGGGTGCAATGTTCGGCTTCTTCTTTACTACCGAACCATCCATCACGCGCTTTGACCAGGTGATGGCCTGTGACGTGGAACGCTTCAAGGCATTCTTCCAGGGCATGCTGAAGGAAGGCGTTTACCTGGCGCCCTCAGCATTCGAGGCAGGCTTTACTACCGCAGCGTTGTCAGATGAGGATATTGAATTCACTCTGGCAGCTGCGCGCAAGGTCATGAAAACGTTGTGAGGCACCATTGCCCCCGGGTATCGATCCGGGGGCGAACCTCCGCTGGGCTAGAATACGCCCTCAAGGGAGAGCAACAGCGTATGCCGACGATAATCGTATTCGTTGAGCTCACTCTGCTGATGACGGAAAAACCATTGCGGCCTTAATAACCAGCGCGCAGTGAGATCATACTCAGCCATCAGCCCTACTCCGGTCAGAACGTCTTCCCGCCTGCGCTCCACCAACATCCCCGACTCAACCCAGCGATGCGGCTTGCCATAGCGACTATGGCGAACCGATAGCTCACCCGCCAGGGCCAACCCCGGCGACAGCTGATAATTCGCTTCCAGAATGAGCTCGTGCCTTGTGGGCGATACGCTGACAAACCGTTCGGGTACGTCCAGATCTTCCCGGTTGTTCAGTTCCAGGCGGTACTCGCCTGCCAGGTCCAGATCACCCAACGGATAACCCAGCCCTGCATTCAACTGGTACCACCGGCCATCGTAGGCCTGGTAGCCGTCACCACCATCCACCTGCTCCAGGGCAAACGCCAAGTCACACCTCAGATCTTCGGCAGGTAAACACTCGGCAGACCGGGCCAGCAACTCAGCCCCCCAGCGGGTTTCCAGACTGTCTCCGTCAAGCCACGAACGCGACACCACGGGCCGAACCCCAACCGCCCAAGGCCCCCAGGAACGCATGACACCGAAGCGCGCCTGTAACAACTGCTGATCGTAATCGCCGTCCTCGACATAGTGTCGGGCAAACGCGATCAGGTCCATCGAGAGCCAACGATCGGCATCCATTGCATAATCAAAGGAACCGGCGGCAACAACTTCGCCAAGTGCACTTCCCTGATTACTGGCGGAATCTTCAGGGGTTGCCGAGAGATTGCTGTCGTAACCTGCGCCGAGGGACAAATAACCATAGGCATCCACTCGGCGCTCGGCCAGAAGAAGTGCCGGACCGTCGAGTTGTGCCAACTGCTGCTCGGCAAGACGCTGGACAGATTCCGGTGGCGAAGCCGCGAGGCTCGCCTCAAACCATCTACAGGCTTCCCCCGGCCGATCATCAGCAAGGGCGACCAGGCCCAGGTTATACGCGGCCAAGGCGCGATCGTCGCTGTCCAGTAAACGGGAAAACCACTGCCGGGCCGCCGGATAATCCCCCAGCCGATAACAGACCACACCCAGATTGTAATGCAGTGACGGAGACTGAACGCCCAGCTGTGCAGCCTGCTCAAAGCTTTCCCGCGCCTGGCCAAGGTTGCCTTGCTGAAACTGGACCACACCCTGGGCCAGAGCTTCGCTTGCCCCATCAGAGAAAGCGGATTGGGCCAACAGGGGCTGACCAAGAAGAAACAAAAAGATGAAGAGGAGACGCAAAGACAACCCCGGGGTCAGTCAATAAATCGAAAACCGTTGACGGAAACCGAGGTTACCACAAGCTTTGAGTTACGGCCTCGAGGATTGAGGCGGACGTTCCGGCTTTTTGCCAGGATCAATATCGGGGCGCTTGTCGGAACCAGGCCGCTTCGGCCGGTTCTCACGAACGTCGCGGGCACGCTCTGAGATGGACTGACCAAAATCCCGCCCTTTTTCATGGGCCTGCTCGCGAATTTGCTGGCCCGGCGGCTCACCATCGCCACGTCCAAGCCCGGAGGAACGACGCTCCAGTGCCGGCAACTCCGGCAGCCGAATTTCCCGGGCAACCGATTCCGTTACGTCCTCATTCTCACCAACCAGCCGCATGGTGACATCAAGATCGTCCCGGCCAAACACCGGCGCGGACATCAGGGCGAGCATAAGGCCAGCGGTTGCGAAGCCAAGGGATCCGTTATAACCACTCATGTTGCAGGCTCCTTAACATCCACAGGGGCATGCCGGCTCGCCCCCGGGTAATCGGGTATGGTGGCCCGAAAAACTTTCTGCCGGCCTTCAGCATCCAGTTCGGCAACAAGCTCGCCGGCCCCAGGGAACAGAATTCGCAGAGGCAGGGCCAGCACATTGGCACCCTGCTCCAGGCTCACCTGCCAGCGCACCTGATGCTGCCCGGGCAAGCCTGCGATTTCCACATGAGGCGGCAGATTCAAGGTAAGGGTAACGTCATCCAGGGGCTCTCCCGCCGTGAATGCAAGGCGTACGGTTCTCTCCACGGGGGTGTCCACCACCTCCGCCAAAGCGATAGCCTCATGACCAGTCTCATCAGGCTGCCACAGTCCGGACTGTCCGATGAACAACCCCAATGCCAGTGCTGCCGCCACCGCACCACCCCTAGCCATATGGACACGCCGGCCCGAACCGGAAGACAGCTCCCGAAACACACGCGATTCAAAATCCGGGGCCGGCGGAGGCACATCAAACTGCGTCGCCATCCGGGACATCAACTCTTCTTCCATATCACAACGACGCCGGCACCGAGGGCAACGTTGCAAATGCTCACGCACCACTGCCGCCTCATTCTCGGGGAGTGTCGCCCTGACATAATCAGGTAATTGTGATCGAGTGCTTCGACAGGACATGGTCATCACCTCACTCCTCAACACGCCGGATGTCGCTTCCCGGTTCCATGCGCTGCTGCAGGTATTTTCTCAGCGTGGCCCGGCTGCGATGCAGCCGTGATTTCACGGTACCAACCGCAACGCCCAGTACTTCAGCCACGTCTTCCTGTCGCCAACCGTCAACATCATGCAGAAGCAGCAAGGTTCGCTGATCTGGCGAAAGCTGCTCCATAGCCTCGTCCAGCATTGGCCCGAGGCGCGACTGATCGAAGGCATGCTCTGGTGTGGTGCCATCAGACTCCAGCGCATCGAACCAATCCGACTGATGATCCGCCTCCATGAGTTCACTGGCTGCCCGGTCGGCACGGCGCCCCTTGCGGCGAACCGAATCCACAAACTGGCGATAAAGCACACGGTTCAGCCAGGGCCGAAGTTGTTCCACCGTCTCCAGTTCGGATAATCGGGGATACAGTTTGACGACTACATCCTGCACCAGATCCTCGGCATCCTGACGTGTTCCGGTTAAACGGTAGGCAAACGCATACATCCCCTCGAGGTAGGGCTGAACCAACCGATGGAAACGTTTCTGTGCGGAGGGGCGGAAAGGAAAAATTGCCAAAGACCAACTGCCTGATCGAAATTCTGGAAGCGGGCAGTCTATCGCACGCCCACCCTGAGTGCACTTCAGGCAATGATGACGGATTTATGGCCGGATGTTAATGCAACAACCGGAACCTTTTTCGAACCCTCTGCGTTGGGTTCTGACTGGCACCCAACGACCAGGCCAGAACTGGACCAAAAAACCGGAGGGTTTTATGAAGCAACTGAGCAGAGTATTTGTCGTTTCTGCGCTAACCAGCGCACTGGTGGCATGCGGTGGTAGCGGCGGTTCCTCATCATCGGGTGAGACCGGCTCGGTCTCCGTTGGACTGACCGACGCCCCGACCATGGAGCTGTCCAGCGTCAACATCGCGTTCAATGCCATCCGGCTCAAGCCGGCCGACGGTGACTGGCTGGAATTCAGCCTCGATGAAACCGGTGTGGTTGACCTGCTCACACTGCAAGGCGGTGTAACCGAGCCACTGATCACCAACGAGGAAGTGCCGGCCGGGGTCTATAACGAAATCCGGCTGATTATCGACACCGACAACTCCTACGTGACCAAAGAAAGCGATGGCGACAGCCAGTTCACCCTTGCCGTTCCCTCAGGTGAGCAGAGCGGACTGAAGCTGAAAGGCGACTTCGTGGTGGTGGCTGATTCCAGCAACAACTTCACCATCGATTTCGATGTGCGGAAATCCATTGTAAATCCACCCGGAAATGCCCTGGCTGATTACATGCTCAAGCCTGTGCTTCGGCTGGTAAACAATCTTGAGGTCGGTGAAATAGAAGGCACGGTTGATTACACAAATATTGTGCAAACCCGAGGTACTGCCGATACAAATGGTGAATTAACCGACTGTAGCCCCAATTACGAAGGTGCCGTTTACGTATACGAAGGCGCTGATGTCGAACCGATTGACCTGAACGTCACTCGCGATGGCACCAACCCGTTGATGGTGGTTCCGGTCACCGCTCAGGAATCTGGATCTCTCTATGAGTGGACCGCAGCATTCCTGACCGAAGGCCAGTACACCATCGCCTACAGCTGCCAGCTGGACAACAACGAGACCGATGAAGCTCTGGAGTTTGATGGGCAACAGAACGTCTCCGTTGTTGCCGGTGAAACAACCGTGGCAGACCCCATACCACAGCCCTGATTTTGCTGTGGCGTTCAGAGGCCAGGGACGGTCTCTGAACATTCATTCCGTCAACCCGAGTTACAACGCAGCAGCCCTGGCCTCAGCCTGATCGGCCCCCGCCACGTTACCGCGAGCCCGGCGGATATCCGCCAGCAGCAACCAGCCAGAACGCTGCATACGTTCATCGTTGCCCGCCAACGAGAGTCCCTTCAGAGTAAACTGCTCCGCAGCCCCCAGATTGTCCCCGGCAACGTAAGCCTCGGCCAACTTGAAATAGACTTCGGAAGATCTTGGCGCAATGCGCTGGGCACGTTCCAGTCGGGCGATGGCGCCGGCGGAATCACCCTGCCGAAGGCGCTGATCTGCATCACGCACCAACGTGAGCGCGGCGGCCGGCAACTGGTCACCGGATTCGCTGTAGCTGGGCGCCCGGGTGCTCGGCGAGTCCGGCTCAGTGACCGTCGGTTGCTCACTCTTGCGCCATACCTGTTCGTCCTGCTCATCAGGAATATTGGTGCGTGGTGGTTCCGGCGCCGAACGGCGGTCATCGCCCCCCACGGGCACATAGATGGAGCCGCCACCCGGCCCGGTGGCGCAACCACCGGCCAGGCCGACAAACAGGGCCAGGCAGGCTGACCGTACAATCACTTGTTTATTCATTGAAACAATCCTTCAAACCAACCTCGAATTTGCCGGCCAAGACTGCCGTTGCAGCCTGTGTGCTGTTCCGGCTCGCTGCCGGCGATAAACGGAATCAGCCGGGCATTGTCGCAGTTTTCGCCGGTCAGCGCCTGTTCGCCAGGGTTCACCCAGTGATACTGAACGCCATCGGGCATCACCGGTGAGAAACCGTGCTGGGGAATCTGCGCCATGGTGGCAGACCAGACCGGCAAGGCGCCGGAAGCCCCGGTCAACGCGGTCGGGCCGTTATCATCACGGCCGACCCAGGCGACCGCCAGCAGGTCGCCACTGAAACCGGCGAACCAGGAATCACGGCCATCGTCAGTAGTACCGGTCTTGCCCGCCAGTGTCAGGGAATCCGGTAACCGGTAGTAGGCTGACCGGCCCGTGCCTTCCTGCATGGTTTCCTGCATAACATACTGCACCAGATGCACCGCGGCAGGATCGGCCACCTGATCCACTTTCAGGCTATACCGGGACAAAGGCTCATTCGCGGCATCGGTGACTTCCCGAATGGTACGCAGGGGCGTATTGAAACCGGAGGTTGCCAGCCCCTGATACAGCTGCGCGACATCCACCGGCGACAGGGAAATGGAACCCAGAAGCATCGACGGATAATCCGAAATAGGCGTGGTCACCCCAAAGGCCCTCAGCGTCTCCTGCACCGCCGGTATGCCCACATCCAGCCCTACACGCACGGCCGGCAGGTTGTACGAACGGGACAGAGCTTCATGCAAGGGCACCAGGCCACGCTCCTTGCCATCATAGTTCTGCGGCTGCCAGCGCCGACCATCGTCAAACTCGAGGGTGAAGGCCTTATCCTGAACCGGCGAAATCAAGGTGTAGCGCTCCGGCTGAGACAGCGCCGTCAGGTAGATAAACGGCTTCACCAGCGAACCGATAGGCCTCCGGGCGTCAACTGCCCGGTTAAAACCGGCAAAGCGGGGGTCTTTGCCCCCCACCAGCGCCAACACCTCGCCGGTATCCTTGGCGGTGACAACCACCGCCGCTTCCAGCGCCTCGGCCACCTCTCCCGATGCCAGACGAGGCAAGGTATCGGTTGCGGCCTTCTCAGCGGCCTGCTGAACTTCCGGATTCAGGGTGGTGAATATTCTCAGGCCCTCGCTCTGCAGGTCTTCCTCCCGGTAGTCCCGCGCCAGATGCCGGCGCACCAGGTCGATATAGGCCGGGTAGCGATTATCGGTATAGGAGGGTTTTGCGCTGAGGCCGAGAGGCCGTGCACTCGCCTCCCTGGCTTCTTGCCCGGAAATAACCCCGGCCTCCGCCATTTCGTCCAGCACCAGGTTACGCCGCGCCGTTGCCCGTTCCGGGTGCCGGCGCGGATTGTAATAACTGGGGCCTTTGACCATGCCAATCAGCAGGGCAATCTGGTGGACATCAATGTCCTTCAGCGACTCGCCGAAGAAAAACTGGCTGGCGAGGCCAACACCATGAATGCTGCGAGTGCCTGCCTGGCCCAGATAAACTTCATTCAGGTAGGTTTCGAGGATGTCGTCCTTGTCATAATGCAACTCCAGCAATACCGACATCAGGGCTTCGTTGCCCTTGCGCAGAAGGGTTTGCTCCCGGGTCAGGAAAAAGTTCTTCACCAGTTGCTGGGTCAGTGTACTGCCGCCCTGAACTATTCGACCGGCCTTGATGTTCGCCACCATCGCCCGCGCAATGGAGAGTGGCGCGATGCCGAAATGCTCGTAGAACTGCCGGTCCTCCACAGCCATCAGACCGGCAATCATGGACTCGGGCACCTCATCCAGCTCCACCAGAATCCGATCCTCCCGATGGGACGGGTATATTCCGCCAATCTGAGCCGGCTCCAGCCGAACAATCGGAGAGCTGTCACCCTCCATCACGGAAAACGAATCTACCCGATCACCACGAACCACCAGTGACAGACGCCGTCTGGGCTCCTTGCCATCCGGGAAAGAAAAACCGCGGGTGCTGATGACAAAACGGTCGCCATTTCGCTGCCAGGTTCCGGGCCGACGCCCGTCGCCCGAGCGATAGCCTGCCAGCTCCAGTTCACGGACCAGCGCGGCGGCGCTGATACCGGCACCGTCGTAGAGTTCCAGGGGCCGGGCGTACACCCGGGAGGGCACTTCAAAGCGACGCCCTTCGAAGCGAGAGGTCACTACGGCATCGAGATAGACCATCCATCCCGCCAGCAGTACAAGGCACAGGGCAGCTGCGCGAAACAGAAAGCGCCAGAGACCGGAGCGTTTGCGGCGAGGACTGGATTCGGTTTTTTTCTTGCGGGGAGGCGTTTTTTTACTCATGGCGGGATTATATCGAAGGGGGCACCGCTATCGGCAGGTCTGGTGTGTGTTATTTCTGTAATCTGCCCGTTATAGTGGAGCCCTCCAAAAAACGAAAAATCAACAACTTCAAGGATTCCAGGAGCACAACGTGAGCGCCAACGGCCCGGATACACTGATCAAGGCACTGCAGAACCCGGAACTCTACGATCATCCGGTCAATGAATTCCGCGTGATTGAGACCCACATCTCACAGGTTCTGCTTACCGGTGACTTTGCCTACAAGATCAAGAAACCCATGGATTTCGGGTTCCTGGATTTTTCCACCCTGGAACGCCGCAAACGCTTCTGCGAGGAAGAGCTGCGACTGAACAGTCGCCTGGCGGCCGAACTCTATCTGGAGGTGGTGCCTATTACCGGCACCCCGGAACAACCTCGGCTGGGCGGTGACGGCACCCCTTTCGAGTACGCCATTCGCATGCGCCAGTTCGATCAGAGCCAGCTGTTTGATGTGCGCCAGGAACGCGACGACCTGCCTGCAGAACTGCTCACCAATCTTGCCCGCCAGGTTGCAGACTTTCACAAAAGCCTGCCGCCGGTCGCCGACGATAAGCCACTGGGCACCCCGGAGGCGGTGTATGCCGCCATGCAGGAAAACTTCGACCAGATCCGCCCCATGCTGGATGATGCCGGGTTACTGGCGCAGCTGGACAACCTGGAAGACTGGACCCGCACCACCTTCGAACGCTGCCGGGACTTAATCGCCCACAGACGGGAAAACGGGCTGGTGCGCGAGTGTCATGGCGACCTGCACCTGGCCAACATTACCGTGTTCAATGATCAGGTGACGGTGTTTGACTGCATTGAGTTCAACGAGCCGTTCCGCTGGATCGACGTGATAAATGATCTGGCTTTCCTGCTTATGGACCTGGAATCCCGCCAGGAACCGGCGCTGGCGAACCGGGTATTGAACACCTATCTGGAATACCGCGGTGATTTTGAAGGCCTGGCCTTGCTCCCCCTGTACAAGGCGTACCGCGCCATGGTGCGGGCCAAAATCGCCCTGTTCACCCTGGGCAACCCGAACCTGAGCGAGGCCGAAAAAGCCGACCTGATGCAGCGTTACCGGGATTACGCCCAACTGGCGGAGGATTACGGCGCCATTCCGAACCATTACCTGCTGGCCACCACCGGTCTCTCCGCCAGCGGCAAGACCTGCGTCAGTGCCGCCATGGCGGAGGAGCTCGGGCTGATCCGGCTGCGCTCTGACGTAGAGCGCAAACGCCTGCACGGTCTGGGGCCCCTGGACGACAGCAAATCGGGCCTGGGCACCGATCTTTACAGCCTGGAAGCAACCGAAAAAACCTACGCGCATCTGGCAGAGCTGGCCGGAGAGCTGCTGGCTTCAGGGCTGTCTGTCATTGTCGATGCGGCCTGCCTGAAAGAGAAGGAGCGGGCTCAGTTTGCCGGTGTGGCCGAAAATCAGGGGGTGCCCTTCGCTCTGCTGCATTGCGAGGCGCCGGAAGCTCTGCGCAGAGAGTGGGTGCGCAAACGCAAAGGTGATGCCTCGGAGGCAACGGAAGAGTTGCTGGATGCTCAGCAAAGCTGGTTTGAGCCGCTGACCACTGAGGAGAAAACCCACACGGTGCACCTGCACACCGAGGATGAGCACGTTGCCGAGGCGGTTGCTGATCGCATCCGCCAGCATCTGGGCATGGCCGGCCCGGCCTGATCCGAGCTGCCCTGCCATTTTGGCAGGGCGCACTATACTGACACTAAAAACAAACCCTGCTGTCCGTGCGAGGTGCAAGATGGACGATATTCAGGAAAGCGATCTCCAGCATATAGACCACCCCCTGTACGACCTGCTCCGTAGCGAGGATATGGACGCCTTTAATGCCGAGAAAGCCAAACTGAGCGAGCTTCCGAGCTTCGCCCATGGCGATTTCCGCGGGCTGGACCTGCGCGGCATGGACGCAAAGGGCCTGGATTTCCGCCATGGCTACTTCCGCGGCGCCGACCTCCGCGGCATTGATTTCTCGAAATCGAGAATGGAAGGTGCCAGCATTGCCAGCGCCAAGATTTCCGGCTGCTATTTCCCGCACCGCCTGGAAGCCGATGAAATTGTGATGTCACTCAACCACGGCACCCGCATGCGTTACGCCATCCTGCCAAAATGAGTGCTCACTTAGCCAACTGGCAAACCGTCGCGCCGGCGAGCGAGCTTGTTCCCGGCCAGTTCCTGGAATTTCGCCTGAAAGAGAAAGCGAAAGAACCGGCCGGCATGCCCCTCACCGGTTTCGCCTTTCTGGATGGCACCACTCCCCGGGCCTACCTTAACGTTTGCCCTCATCTGGGTATTGAACTGAACTGGATGCCGGGCCGATTCATGGACAGCGACAATCTGTTTATCCAGTGCTCCACTCACGGCGCCCTGTTCAAGCCCGGTACTGGTGAATGCATTGCGGGCCCCTGCCAGGGCGATGCGCTCTCCGCCCTGGACATTCGCCTGCACGATGGTGAGGTGCAGGTCAGGGTTCCAGACTGACCGGCACCTCCTCAACCAGCTCCAGGCGCCCCGAAGGGTTGCCATCTTCACCGGCCAGTGCAGCCCGATAGGCGATCACCTCCACCCCTGCTTCGCAGGCTTCTCGAAGCAGCTGACCATAGCGGGCATCAATATGATCCGCAGGCCGGACCTGCTCGATCCCGGTGTGGTTCACCACAAAAAACAGCACCGCCCGATCACCCTCTTGCACCTGAGCCATCAGTTCCCGCAGGTGTTTCTGACCGCGCTCGGTGACGGCGTCCGGGAAATAACCTTCCCCTCCTTCCGCCAAAGTAACGTTTTTTACCTCCACCCAGGCATCGGGTTCGTGGTCATGGCCAGACAACAACAGGTCGATCCGGCTTTTTTCCGAACCGTAACGCACCTCTGCCCGGCATTGGGAATAGCCGGCCAGGCTCTGCACCACCCCGGCTTCGATAGCGGCGCGGGCCTGGGCGTTGGGGCGTGCCGTATTCACGCAGGCAAGCACCCCCGGCGCAGTCTCCACCAGCTCCCAGGTGTACTGGAGCTTACGCTTGGGATTGTCACTCCGGCTCAACCACACCCGGGCATTTTCCGGCTGGCACCCCAGCATGGAACCGGTGTTGGGGCAGTGGGCGGTTACCTCAGTGCCATCCGGCAATTGCACGTCCGCCAGGAAGCGTTTGTAGCGGCGAATCAGCCGCCCTTCTACCAAAGGTTCAGGAAACTTCATGTGCTCTCCGCAAAAAGTACGTGTCACAAGGCTGGCACCCCTGTGACTTATCTGCTATTTTCCGCAAATTCCCGTTTCAGGACGAATGCTATCCAGGGTAAAACCGCGCAGCCACACTGGCGCGGAGGGAAGCAAAGCGTTCTTGTGAAGTACAAACAAGAGGCCGGGTTCAATGGCAAACACTGCAGAACAACCACGCGAACGTTTTACCAACTTCACCCCTTATGAAATGAAGAAGGGTGAAGACTACATGAGTGCGGAAATGCTCCAGCACTTCAAAGATCTGCTGCTGCAATGGAAGCAGGAGCTGATGGAAGAAGTCGACCGCACCATGCACCACATGCAGGAAGACGCAGCAAACTACGCGGATCCCAGCGATCGCGCAACCCAGGAAGAAGAGTTCAGCCTGGAACTGCGCACCCGCGACCGCGAGCGGAAGCTGATCAAGAAAATCGACCAGACTATCGATCGTATCGACAAGGACGACTACGGTTTTTGCGACCAGTGTGGTGTGGAAATCGGCATTCGTCGTCTGGAGGCCCGTCCGACGGCCACTCTGTGCATCGATTGCAAGACCCTGGCTGAGATTCGCGAACGCCAGACCGGCATCTGACGCTGCCCCGGGCCGGCGGCGTGTCCTCCGCCGGCCCTTCTACGCCTATGGCGACTTCACGTTATCGCGGGCGGTTTGCCCCTTCCCCCACCGGCCCACTGCACTTTGGTTCCCTGGTCACGGCTCTGGCCAGCTGGCTGGAAGCAAAGCTTGCCCGCGGTGACTGGCTGGTTCGCATCGAAGACCTTGACCCACTAAGGGAGCCCCCGGAAGCCACCGGCCAGATACTGCATTCACTGGAATGCCACGGCCTTTTCCCCGACGAATCCGTCCGCTTCCAGTCCCGGCGACACGACGCCTACCAAAGTGCCATCGAAACCCTGCTGGCGCAGAACAAAGCCTATCGCTGCCGGTGCTCACGCAAACAACTCAAAGACAACCACGGCTACCATCCCAATCGGTGCCGGCGAGGTGACACCAGCCCCGGGGATGGCCCACACGCCGTTCGCTTTGCCCTCGAAGAGGAAGCAAGTCACTGGCAGGACGATCTGCTTGGCCCCCAGGTACAGATGGTGCACGCCGAACTGGACGATCCGGTCATTCTGCGCAAGGAAGGTTTCTACGCCTATCAGCTGGCAGTCGTTGTCGACGATATCGACCAGGGCATCACTCATGTGGTTCGCGGCTCTGACCTGCTCGACATGACCGCGCAGCAACAACAGGTCTTCCGGGCCCTGGGTGCCGAGCCACCCCACTGGCTGCACATTCCGGTAATCGTCAACGAACAAGGCCAGAAACTCAGCAAGCAGACCCACGCTCCGGCCCTGGATGACGATCACCCTGCCCGCAATCTGTTTCTGGCACTTCAGGCCCTGGGGCAGCAACCGGAGCCGACACTCTCTCGTGCCACGGTTGAAGAGGTTCTCAGTTGGGCCGAGGCCCACTGGCAACGGAGCGCCATTCCCCTGACATCCGGGCAGGCCCATGGTATAACCGGCGGGACACTTTCGCCTTCGGACCGATAACCCGATGTATATCTACCGCCTGGTATTTCTGCTGGTACTGGCCATCTATATTTTTTCGCCCAATATCCTGGATTGGTGGACATCGCCGGAGAATGCCTGGTACAGCCCCTTCGTGATCTGGGGTGGGCTGATTGCTATCGGTTTCTGGCTGGAATGGCGGCGGGATCCCAATGAGTTTTAGCGCCACCGGCCTGCTGCTGGCCAGCCTGCTTTATCTGATCGTTCTGTTCGGCATTGCCTGGGGCACCGAACGGGGCACGTTATTGCGCCGCTGGGTTCGTCACCCGCTGATCTATACCCTCAGCCTTGGGGTTTATGCCGGCATCTGGGCCGTTTATGGCGCCATTGGTATGGCGGCGGACTCCGGCTACGGCTTCCTGGCCTATTACCTGGGCATCAGCGGCGCGTTCCTGCTGGCACCGGTTCTGCTCAACCCGATTCTCCGCATAGGCCGCGCCTACCAGCTGACGTCGTTGGCCGATCTTTTTGCCTATCGTTACCGCAGCCAGTGGGCGGGCACCCTGGTTACCCTGTGTTCGGCTGCGGCCATTCTGGCCTTGCTGAGCATGCAGATTCAGGCAGTCTCGGTTTCCGCCAGCCTGCTCGCCCCGGATGCGCCGCCGAAAGTGATCAGCGTCATGTTCAGCCTGATCGTGGTGCTGTTCACCATGCTGTTTGGTGCCCGTCGCCATCAGGCCTCCGGCAACCATCAGGGGCTGGTACTGGCCATCGCCTTCGACTCCCTGGTGAAAGTGGTTGCCCTCCTGGTTTTAGGCGGCGTTATCCTGTTCTCCGTTTTCGGTGGTACCAACGGGCTTGAGGCCTGGTTGGCGGAAACTTCACATCCGGAAGCCACCATGACCATGGCAATCAATGACGGAAGCTGGCGGGCACTGCTGCTGATGTCGTTCGCCGCAGCCCTGGTGCTCCCCCACATGTACCACATGACTTTCAGTGAGAACCCGTCCCCCCGGGCCCTCGCAAAGGCCAGCTGGGGGCTGCCACTGTACCTGCTGCTGGTCGGCCTGCCGGTGCCGCTGATTGTCTGGGGTGGCCAGGCGCTGTCGGTTGACGCTCCGCCGGCCTTTTTCAGTATCGGCGTAGCCCAGGCCCTGGAGAGCCCCGTCCTGACCATGGCCATGTACATTGCCGGACTTTCCGCCGCCAGCGGACTGATGATCGTCAGTACCCTGGCCCTGTCCGGCATGGTGCTTAACCACGTTGTTCTGCCGCTCAAGACGCCCCGGGATCAAGGTGACATCTATCGCTGGCTGCAGTGGGTCAAACGCCTACTGATTGCCGTCATCCTGTTTCTGGCCCTGCTGTTCCATGAAACCATTGGCCAGCACCTGGACCTGTCTATTCTGGGCGCCATCTCGCTCTCCGGCACACTGCAGCTGCTGCCGGGCGCGCTTGGCGTCATCTACTGGCCGGAAGGCAACCGCCGTGGCCTGATTGCCGGCCTGTTTACCGGCCTGTTCATCTGGTTGATCACCTTGGTGTTGCCGTTCTCGGTGGCGGCAGACATCCTGTCCTGGCTTGAGTTGCCGGTTACGCCCGGCTACGACAACTGGCACCTGTTCACCTTCGTCAGCCTGACCGCCAACATCAGTGTGTTCGCGCTGGTCTCAATTCTCAGCCCGGCATCACCGGAGGAAACCAGTGCCGCTCAGGCGTGCTCGCTGGGCGCCCTGTCCCGGCCGCAGCGGCGGGAACTGCTGGCAGCATCCTCCAACGAATTCGTGCAGCAACTGGCCGAGCCACTGGGCATCCGGGTCGCCCGCCGGGAAGTGGAGCGGGCCCTGAACCAGCTCAAGCTACCCAATGTCGAGTTCCGGCCTTACCAGTTGCGGCGGTTGCGGGATCAAGTGGAAATCAACCTGTCTGGCCTGTTGGGGCCTTCGGTCGCCCGGGACATCGTCAAGCGCCACCTGGGCTTCAAACCGCTCACCCATGGAGGTACCGGGCAGGATATTCGCTATGTGGAGCGAGCGCTGGGCGATTACCAGAATCAGCTCACCGGCCTGGCCGGCGAACTGGACAACCTTCGCCGCCACTACCGGCAGACCCTGCAGAACCTGCCCATCCCCGCCTGTTCAGTGGGTGAAGACGGCGAGATTCTGATGTGGAATCATGCCATGGAAAGCCTCACCAACATTTCCGCCGAGGAAGTGGTCGGGGCCAAGCTGCTGGCCCTGCCGGAGCACTGGCACGCCCTGCTGGACGATTTCAATCGAGGCGACGACCTGCACCGCTACAAGCACAGGCTGGATCTTCGCGGCAAGCCACATTGGCTGAACCTGCACAAGGCGACACTGAGCGGCCCGGATCACACCGAAGGCGGCTCGATCATCCTGGTGGAGGACCAGACCGAAACCCGCTTACTGGAAGATGAATTGATGCACAGCGAACGACTGGCCTCCGTGGGGCGCCTCGCGGCCGGCGTCGCTCACGAAATCGGTAATCCCGTCACCGGCATCTCGTCTCTGGCCCAGAACCTGAAACTGGAAACCGATGATCCGTCCATTCTGGAAACTGCAGACCAGATTCAGCAGCAGACCCGACGCATTTCCACCATCCTGCAGTCGCTGATGAACTTCGCACGTACCGGCAACCACGCCCACGCCAACCGTTATGAGCCGGTCAGCCTGCACCGCTGCATTGATGAATCCATCAACCTGCTGTCGCTCAGTGACAAGGGGCTCGGCATCAGTTTTCTGAACGAGTGCCCCGCCAGCCTGCAGGTGCTGGGAGATGAACAACGGCTGGTGCAGGTATTCATCAACCTGCTGGCCAACGCCCGGGACGCCTCCCCAGACGGCGGTACCATCCGGGTTGCTGGAAAGGCCGACGGCTACTCCGCTATCATCGAGGTCATTGACGAAGGCTCCGGCATACCGGCAGACCAGCTGGATCATATTTTCGAACCGTTTTACACCACCAAGGCCCCCAACAAAGGAACCGGGCTTGGCCTGTCACTGGTGTACAGCATCATTGAAGAGCACTATGGCAACATTCAGGTGGAAAGCCCGGCCAATCCGGAAACCGGCCTGGGCACCTGCGTGAGACTCCGCCTGCCTGCCTACGAGCCTGATACCGACAGCGGTTACAGCAGCCCGAACGAAAGGTCGTGAACACCCTATGCCCCGTATTCTGATTGTTGAAGACGAAGACATTATCCGCTCGGCGGTTCGCAAACTTCTCCAGCACGCCGGCTATGAGGTGGCAGATGCTGTCTCGGTGGAAGAAGCCGAGGGCCTCGACCCGGACAGCTTCGACCTGGTCATCACCGATCTGCGCCTGCCAGGCGCCGCCGGTACGGAAATGATCAACCGCGCCCCCAACACGCCGGTACTGATCATGACCAGTTATGCCAGTTTGCGGTCCGCAGTTGACTCCATGAAGATGGGCGCCGTGGACTACATTGCCAAACCCTTCGACCATGACGAAATGCTCGCGGCTGTAGAGAATATTCTGGCACGCAAGTCTTCGGCTTCCGATGAAATAACCGGCCCTGGTGATGCCGCCCGCACGAGCGGGCCCGACTCGGACCCATCCGAGATCATGTTTGGCCAGTGTGAGCCCATGCAGAAGGTGTTCACCCTGATTCGCAAAGTCGCCCCCACCGAGACCACAGTGCTTATCCAGGGCGAATCCGGTACCGGTAAAGAACTGGCGGCACGGGCTCTGCACCTGCTCAGCCCGCGAGCCAGCAAACCGCTCATCTCCGTAAACTGCGCGGCCATTCCCGAAAGCCTGATCGAATCGGAACTGTTTGGCCACGAGAAAGGCGCCTTTACCGGCGCCGTCTCGGCCCGCACCGGGCTGATTGAAGCGGCAGACGGCGGCAGTCTGTTCCTGGATGAAATCGGCGAACTACCTGCCGAAGCCCAGGCCCGATTGCTGCGGGTGTTGCAGGAAAGCGAGATTCGCAAAGTGGGCTCGACCCAGAGCCGGACCGTGGACGTGCGGATGATCGCCGCCACCCACCGAAACCTGAAAGCCATGACCAGAACCGGCGAGTTCCGGGAAGACCTTTACTACCGACTGAATGTGATGCAGATCCGCATACCGCCCCTGCGGGAACGTCGCGCCGACATTCTGGGCCTGGCCCGCCGGTTCCTGAAACGCCAGGCCAGCAAGCTTGGTCGCCCGGAGCTGTCTCTGAGCCCCGAGGCTATGCAGGCACTGGAACGCTATCGCTGGCCCGGCAACGTCCGGGAACTGGAAAACGCCATCGAACGAGCCTCAATCCTGACCGATGGCGATGTCATTACCCCGGCGGTACTGGACCTGGACAGCGACTCCGCCGACGAGTACATCCCGGAAACACTGGTTGAAGGCAATAATGAACAAACCCCTGCAAGGGATGTTGATTCGTCCAACGATCTGTCGCTGGAGGATTACTTCCAACACTTTGTGCTTGAAAATCAGGACCGGATGAGCGAGACCGAGCTGGCGCAGAAGCTGGGCATCAGCCGAAAGTCACTTTGGGAGCGTCGGCAACGCCTGGGCATTCCCCGCAAAAAAGCCTGACCCAAAGAATGAACCCAGAATCAGTTGTTACCGCCTGTTCCTCTCGGTAACACTTCCTGTCCAGATCATGAGACCCAGGTAACACTTTCAGGAGATACGGGGTAACACTTACATACCTCTTTTTCATAACCCCCTGTTTAAAAAGGCTTTTAGAAAACTGGCACGACCACTGCACTCTAATAAGCGCACAACAACAAAAACAAAAGTGACAACGCAGCGCCAAAACAAAAACAAATAGCTGCACGAGCGCCCGGCAACAAAAACAAGAACAGGGTGCAAGCGAACTGAGTGTTTTGGGTACTATGCTTTTTAGGGGTCCCACGACACGTGCGAGTTGTAGATGTAGAGAAGAATCGTCTTCCAGGCGACACTGCAGATACTCCCATAACCCGCACCGTGTTACTGGCCGCTCTATGTATTCAAAGCTTTCCGTTTGCATTGCTTAAGGTCCTTATCTTGGGGACAACACAGTGGGGTAAAAGAATCAAAAAGAATCCCGGCAACAACAAAAACAATGCAGATCGTCAACGCTTTCAGGGCGGATTCGTGGAAACGGATCCGCCTTTTGATTTTCCGGACTGCCAAAAACAGCCTTCCCTCAACAGGCCTCCATGACCACTTTATTCACTGGCATTTCCGTCAAACATGTGCAATTCCTGCGCAAACCGTTAAAATCCCCGTTTTTGCGCTTCGCAAACACGGAATTCCATGCCTAAACGACTTGTTGAAAAACTACGCTCCTTCATTCCCGGCAACGGGAAGAAGAAAGCCCGCCACTACCAGCGGCAGGAGATCCCGCGGGATCAGCACAATGTCTCCCGCTCCATGATCAGTGAACCGGCCAAGAAGGTACTGCACCGTCTGAACAAGTCCGGCTACGAGGCCTATCTGGTGGGCGGTGGCGTTCGCGACATTCTACTTGGCGGACACCCCAAAGACTTCGACATAGCCACCAACGCAACACCCGAAGAAGTTCACGACCTGTTCCGGAACTCCCGCCTGATTGGTCGCCGCTTTCGCATTGTGCACGTGGTGTTCGGGCGGGAAATCATCGAAGTAACCACCTTCCGCGGTAATGCCCGGGATACCGATGACGACCTGGCCGACGACGAGCACAAGACCAGTGAACATGGTCTGTTACTGCGGGATAATGTCTATGGCAATCAGGAAGAAGACGCACTTCGGCGCGACTTCACCATCAATGCGTTGTATTACTGCATCCGGGATTTCTCCATTATCGACTTTGCCAACGGCGTGCAGGATCTGAAAAACCGTCAGATCCGCCTGATTGGCGACCCGGAAACCCGCTATCGGGAAGATCCCGTGAGAATGCTGCGCGCCATTCGTTTTGCGGCCAAACTGGACTTCCAGATTGAGCCGGAAACCGAGGCCCCCATTCGGGAGCTGGCCCCACTGTTGGCGCACATCCCTCCGGCCCGGCTGTTCGATGAAGTCCTCAAACTGTTCTCCGCCGGCCACGGCGAGGCAACCTATCGCCTGCTTCAGAACTATGGTCTGCTGGCCCCACTGTTCCCGGAGACCGCCCGGGCACTGGATGCCGGCGAACCCGATGAACTGATACTGCAAGCCCTTCGCAACACCGATGCCCGGATTGCCCAGGGCAAATCAGTGACCCCGTATTTCCTGTTTGCGGCCATGCTCTGGCCGGCTCTGCAGGTGGAATGGCGCAGGCGCCAGGACAATGGCGATCCGGTTCAGCCGGCGCTGCACGGCGCCATCGGCAAGGTGATCGGCCGCCAGGTGCAGGCAACCGCGATACCGAAACGTTTCTCGGGCCCCATGAAAGAAATCTGGGAACTGCAGATGCGGCTACCCCGTCGCCAGGGCAAACGAGCGTTCGGTACCATGACCCATCCGCGCTTCCGGGCGGCCTACGATTTTCTGCTGGTGCGGGAAGCCGCGGGCGAAATTGAGCCGGGCCTCGGGCAATGGTGGACGGAATTCCAGCAGGCGGATGAGCGTGCGCAGGAAAAAATGCTTTCCGAGCTGGGCTCCGGTGGTCCGAAAAAGCGCCGTCGCAAGCGCAAACCTGCAAGAAAACCGCCCCAGCCATGACTGTCGATGCCTATATTGGGCTGGGCAGCAATCTGGAACAGCCTGCAGCCCAACTGGCAAGAGCCGTGTCGGAACTCGCGGGCTTACCCAAATCCACACTGGTAGCGCAATCTCCGTTCTATGCCAGCCGCCCCGTCGGCCCGCAGGATCAACCAGATTTCGTTAACGGTGCCGTTCATCTGCGTACCGATCTTTCTGCCCACGAACTGCTGGATTGCCTGCAAGCCATTGAACAGGCCCACGGCCGTGAGCGACTGAGGCACTGGGGACCACGCACCCTGGATCTGGATCTGCTGCTGTTTGGTCAGACAACCCTCAACGACGCACGCCTGACCGTTCCCCACGCGGAACTGGCCAACCGTGATTTCGTCCTGCAACCCCTGCTGGACCTGGCCCCGGAACTGGCACTGCCGGACGGCACCAGCGTTGCGGAACTGCGCCGACATTGCCCGGACAACCAGCTGCGCAGGCTGCCAGCCCAGGCGCACCCCTGACCAGGTTCCTTATGGCATCCAGGTGCGGAAGAGCATGCTACTCTTGTGTCTGATATACCCGGGATTTACATTAACGCTCTGAGCACCGGTCGACCCCGGTCCAAAACTGGCCCATCCACCCAAAAGGCAAGGATCCTATGGCAGTTACCATCAATACCCTGCGGGAATACAAGCAAAAAGGCGAAGCCTTCTCGGCACTGACCTCCTATGATGCAACCTTTGCTCAGGTTGTCAGCGAGGCTGGCGTTGATGTCATCCTGATTGGCGACTCTCTTGGTATGGTGCTGCAAGGCCACGACAGTACGCTCCCGGTGACCATGGATCAGATGGTGTATCACACCAGCTGTGTCGCCCGCGGTAACAAAGGCGCCCTGATCATGGCTGATATGCCGTTCATGTCTTACGGTACCGTTGCCGATGCACTGGACAATGCTGCGGAGCTGATGCGCGCCGGCGCCCACATGGTCAAGCTGGAAGGCACCGACTGGATGAAGGACACCATCGAAGCCCTGAGTGAACGTGGTGTGCCTGTTTGTGCCCACCTGGGCCTGACGCCACAGTTCGTCAACAAGTTCGGCGGCTACAAGGTACAGGGACGTGATGAGAAGGCCGCCGAGGCCATGATTGAGCATGCTTGCGAACTGGAAGCCGCCGGCGCCGATCTCATCCTTCTGGAGTGTGTACCGGCCCCGCTCGCCGCTCGTATCACCCAGGCCGTGAAGGCGCCGGTCATCGGCATCGGAGCAGGCTCGGATACCGATGGCCAGGTACTGGTACTGCACGACATGCTGGGCGTCACCACCGGCCGCAAACCCCGTTTCGTGAAGAACTTCCTCGCCGAGACCGACTCCATCCCGGAAGCCATTGCGGCTTATGCCCAAGCCGTCAAAGCACGCACTTTCCCAGCCGAGGAGCATACGTTCAAGGCATGAGAACCGTACACTCACTCAAAGAACTGCGCACGATTCTGCGGGGCTATCGCCAGCAGGGCAAGACCATCGGCCTGGTACCCACCATGGGCAACCTGCACGAGGGCCATATCTCGCTGGTGCGCAAGGCGGCCGAGGCCTCCGATATCGTCGTCACCAGTATTTTCGTGAACCCGATGCAGTTCGGAGCCAATGAAGACCTGGACACCTACCCGCGAACCCTGGTTGAAGACCAGGAAAAGCTGGCGGCAGCGGGCAATACTCTGGTCTTTGCCCCGGGCGTTGAAGAGATCTACCCGGAAGGGCTCGCCAATCAGACCAAGGTGGTGGTTCCCGAAGTCAGCGAGGGCCACTGTGGCGCCAGCCGGCCGGGCCACTTTGAAGGCGTGGCCACCGTGGTTACCATGTTGTTCAACATGGTCCAGCCCGACATTGCCGTGTTTGGCGAAAAGGATTTTCAGCAGTTGGCGGTGATACGCAAACTTGCCCGGGATCTGATGATTCCGGTGGAAGTGATTGGCGCGCCGACGGTGCGGGAAGACGATGGCCTGGCGAAGAGCTCCCGTAACGGCTATCTGTCCGAGCAGGAGCGGGGCATCGCTCCGGTGGTGTTCCGAACACTCCGTCATACCGCTGACCAGTTGGCACAGGGACGCACCGACTACAGCATCCTCGAGCAGGAGGCACGCGATGCACTGTCTGAGGCAGGGCTCAGGCCGGACTACTTCAACATCGTCAACAGCCTGACCCTGAAGCCCGCCAGCAAGGATGACCGCGAGCTCACACTACTGGTCGCAGCGTTCCTGGGTACCACCCGTTTGATTGATAACCTCTCGATCACGCGCTGAAACCTCACTATGGAGCCTCACCCCCAGACAACGGAAGGGACCCCCTGATGCCTGAGAAACACCCTGCGCTCACCAGCCGAGCAGAATGGCAAGCTCTCAACGATGCCAAAGCCCGGCTCGAACACCTACCCATGCGGGAGCTGTTTCAGCAGGATCCGGGCCGTGCCCAGCGTTACCTGGTAGAGGGTGCAGGCCTGTCGCTGGATTTCTCCCGCAACCGGCTGACGGACGAAGTGCTGGAGGCTCTGCTCAACCTGGCTCGGGCCTGTGGTCTGGAGGAACGTCGTACGGCCTTGTTCCGGGGCGGTCTGGTGAACCTCACGGAACAACGCCCCGCCCTGCACACCGCCCTTCGTGAGGGTGAACAGGGCGAGGTTCGGGTGAACGGCGACAACGTCATTCCCGAAATCCATCGCACACTGGGGAAGATGGAAGCGCTGGTTGAAAGCATTCACAGTGGTGAACGCACCGGCCACTCCGGCGCCCGTTTTACCGACGTTGTCAGTATTGGCATCGGAGGCTCGTTTCTCGGGCCGAAGCTGGCCGTCGAGGCGCTACGCCCGTACTGGCAGGGCTCCATTAACTGTCACTTTGTCGCCAACATCGATGGCACCGACATTACCGAAACCCTGGCATGCCTGAATCCGGACACCACGCTGTTTCTGGTGCAGTCAAAATCCTTCCGTACCCAGGAAACCCTGGAGAACAGCCTGCTCGCCCGGCAATGGTTTCTCGATAATGGAGGCAACGAGGCCGCGGTCTCCCAGCATTTCATGGCAGTCACGGCCAACGTTGAAGAAGCGACCCGATTCGGCATCGAGCCGGCCAACACCTTTCCCATGTGGGACTGGGTGGGTGGCCGCTACTCCCTGTGGTCTGCCATCGGCCTGCCAATTGCGTTAACGCTTGGCATGGCGGCATTCCGGGAGCTGCTGGCCGGTGCACATGCCATGGACACCCATTTCAGGGAAGCGCCCGAGCGGGAAAACCTGCCGGTCATCATGGCCATGCTCAGCGTGTGGTACAACAATTTCTGGGGCGCCGAGAGCCATGCGGTACTGCCCTATGACGAATACCTGAAATACCTGCCGGAGCACCTTCAGCAGCTGGATATGGAGAGTAACGGCAAGCGCGTAACCCAGAATGGCATCAGCGTGGATTACCCTACCGGGCCCGTGCTCTGGGGCGGCGTGGGAGCTAACGGCCAGCACGCATATCACCAACTGATTCATCAGGGTACCCGGCTGATTCCTGCCGACTTCATCATTCCCCTGAGGTCCCACAATCCGGTGGCCAGCCACCATGCTGCTCTGTTTGCCAATTGTCTGTCTCAGGCACGGGCCATGATGGCCGGAAAGACGGAAGCAGAGGCCGAACAGGAACTGCTGGCCGGCGGTCTTGATGGTGATGCCGCCCGCCAGCTGGCCCCACACAAGGCCATTCCCGGTAACCGGCCCTGCAACATCCTGCTGATGGAACGCCTGACTCCGCACACCCTGGGGGCACTGATTGCACTTTATGAACACCGCACCTTCGTGCAGAGCGTGATCTGGGATATTGATTGCTTTGATCAATGGGGCGTGGAGCTGGGCAAACAGATTGGCAACGAAATTCTTCCGAAACTGCTGGGCGAGAGTGAAGATGGCAGCGCTGGAGACAGCGCCACCGACAACCTGATCCGGTTATTCCGCGACCGCTCCGGAACTTGAGATCTGACGCCCCTGCCAGGTGAAATCGACGGGCCAGAGCTTCTGGTCCTTCTGGTAAGACTGCCAGAGGCTGCGATAGCTCTCTCCGCACACGGGGTGCAATTCGTCCGGAGCAATATCGGCCAGCGGCCTCAGGACAAATGCGTTTTTTAGGATTTCAGCCCGGGGCAGTTCAACCCCATCAAGGGTGCCGGTCGCATCGCCCCAGGTGAGAATATCCAGATCCAGAGTCCTTGGACTGAACTTGGGCGCCGAAGCTTTGCGGCCGTTGTCTGCCTCGAGTTTTTTGAAGCGCCGGGAAAGCTCTCCTACCGACATATCGGTATCCACACCCACCACCAGGTTCAGAAAATCCGAGCCATCGAAGCCGACCGATTCGCTCTCGTAAACCGGAGAAATGGCCAGTTCTCCAAACCAACCGGCCAGAGCATCCAGCGCCGCGCTGACATGGCGATAGCGTTCAATATTACTGCCGATACTGATGTATACACGTTTCATGCCCGTGCCCCCCGCTCAATTCTCACGCCCACCGAGCGTGCGGCCGGCACAGCACCGGGCTTGCTCAACGTCAGCCTCAGCCAACGCACGCCAAACTCGCTCTGCAGCAAACGGGCAACTTCCTCTGCGGCCCGCTCCAGCAACTCCGGCTGCAGCGTTTGCAGGCACTGACTGACCCGCTCGCTAACGGCGGCGTAATCAAGTGCATCGGCAACATCGTCACTGGCGCCGGGCACCGAGTTATCCCACGCCAGTTCCAGATCCACCAGTAGCCGCTGTGTGACTTCACGTTCCCAATCGTACACCCCGATCACGGTTTCCACCGCCAGTCCTTCGATCAGGACTGTGTCCCATTTGCCATTTGCCAAACCGGTCTCCCGAGCCTTCCACTGATGGCTGATTGAATATTACACAGGCAGACGATACTGTGACGGACAACCAGCCTGCCTTGATGCGGGCGGCATTTTCTCACAGAACACAGGGCCCAGTCTCTGTACAGCGGTTACGCCATGGACGTCTTTAGCCAACCCGTTGCGATTGTCTTGCTTTGCGCCAGCGCTTATCTGGCGGGTTCCGTGCTGTTCGCGATACCAGTGTGCCGCCTCTGGAAACTGCCAGATCCTCGCGCCCTGGGTTCCGGCAACCCCGGAGCCACCAATGTGTACCGGGCAGGTGGCTGGCAACCCGCGCTGGCAACCCTGGTGCTGGATGCGTTCAAGGGCTGGTTGCCCGTCTGGCTCGGTCAAAGCCTTGGCATGTCCATTCTGGTGCAGGCCATGATTGCCCTGTGCGCGGTGACCGGACACATGATCCCGGCATTCTATCGGTTCAAAGGCGGCAAAGGTGTTGCCACGGCCCTCGGGGCAGGGTTGGCACTGGCGCCGCTCACCACCGCCATCATGGCAGGCTTGTGGCTGGGCGTGATGTGGCGCTGGCGCATTTCAGCCGTGGCCTCTCTGGTGGCGATCACCAGCGGCCCACTCATCAGCGCCCTGCTGGAACCGGAAACCCTGCCCCTGTTCGGACTGCTGACCCTGCTGATTGTGGTGCGTCACCGCAACAACCTGATTCGCCTGGCCCAGGGGCGGGAAACCGGACTCTAGCGTCTGATCAGGCTAGTCCACGAGGCCGTTCTGACGCGGTTCCGCCACTGGCGGCAAAGTGTTCATAGGCCACCGGGGGACCGCCACAATCCGCTCGCCATCCTGCTGACCGGCCTTTAGCCGCTGCGCACCGGCATAGGCAATCATGGCACCGTTGTCGGTGCAGAACTCCGGACGAGCGTAGAACACTGAACCACGCAGCTTTTCTGCCATGGCTTCCAGTGACGCCCGCAACCGCTTGTTGGCGCTGACCCCGCCGGCAATGACCAGCCGCTTACACCCTGTTTGCTCCAGGGCTCTGCGACATTTGATGACCAGGGTATCAACTACCGCAGCTTCGAACGCCAGAGCAATGTCTGCTTTTACCTGCTCATCCAGCGTACCTTTATCTTTTGCGTCGTTCACGGTGTTCAGGGTGAAGGTTTTCAGGCCGCTGAAGGAAAAATCCAGGCCGGGACGATCGGTCATCGGGCGGGGAAAACGGTACTGCCCCTCTCGACCCTTTTCCGCAAGGGCAGCTACCCGGGGGCCACCCGGATAATCCAGCCCCAGCATTTTCGCAGTTTTATCGAACGCCTCGCCGGCGGCATCATCCACCGATTCACCCAGCATCTGGTACTCACCAATGCCATCCACCCGCACTAACTGGGTATGGCCACCGGACACCAGCAGCGCGACAAACGGGAACGCCGGCGGATTGTCCTCCAGCATGGGCGCCAGCAGGTGACCTTCCATATGATGCACGCCCAACACCGGAATCCCCAGTGCAAACCCCAAGGCATGCGCCACCGAGCCGCCCACCATCAGGGCACCCACTAACCCCGGCCCGGCGGTATAGGCGATACCTTCGATATCGGAACGGGCTTTACCGGCTTGAGCCAGTACCTCATCGCATAAAGGAAGCAGCTTGCGGACATGATCCCGGGAGGCCAGCTCAGGCACCACGCCGCCATAATCGGCGTGCATACCGATTTGACTGTAAAGGGCATGGGCCAGCAGTCCCCGCTGAGCGTCAAACAGGGCTACACCGGTCTCATCGCAGGAGGTTTCAATACCAAGAATCAGCATAATGGGCACTACATCCAAGGGGTGTCGGGTACGTGGGCGGCATTTTAGCAGAAACCCGAAAGCTTCCGGCAGTTTCGTTGAACAGTGATTGACCTTGGCCAGCCCAGCGGCTATCATTGCCGCCCTAAATTAGCACTGGTCGAGTTTTAGCCAATCTGACCAGGGATCGAGCCCGTACGGCACTGGCCGACGGAACAAATTGAAACCGAATCTATCAGGTAGGTGATTTTCGAATGCCAGCTGTTAAAGTGAAAGAGAATGAGCCGTTTGACGTAGCACTGCGTCGCTTCAAGCGTTCCTGCGAGAAGGCCGGTGTACTGTCTGAAGTACGTCGTCGTGAGCACTACGAGAAGCCGACCGCTGTTCGTAAGCGTAAAGCAGCTGCTGCCGTTAAGCGTCATCTCAAGAAGCTTCAGCGGGAACAGCGCAAGTTCGAGCGTCTGTACTGAGTTCAGGCGCGCATCGACTGCACAACTGATTGCCGGAACGGCGTTTCGCCCCACCCGGCAAGCTGAAAATGCCGCCGAGGCCTGGCTTCGGCGGCATTTTTGGCTATGGCGAAAATGCCTTCGCACCCGGCACCCCGGCTGAAGTGGAGCCACCATGAGCGGATTGATCCCTCAACGCTTTGTTGAAGACCTGCTGGATCGCATTGATCTGGCGGAGCTGATCGGTTCGCGCATCACGCTGAAAAAAGCCGGAGCCAACTACAAGGCCTGCTGCCCGTTTCACGACGAGAAGACGCCATCATTTAACGTTCGACCGGACAAAGGCTTCTATCACTGTTTTGGCTGTGGAGCCCATGGCGATGCCATCAGCTTTGTTCGCGAATTTGAGGGCCTGGGTTTCACCGAAGCGGTAGAAGAACTGGCCAAGCGTGCCGGGCTGGAAGTGCCGTACGACCGAGCTGCCAAACAGGAAATGCAACAGGCGCGGACACTGACCGATGCCCTGGAGTTTGCCAACCGGTTCTATCACTCAGCACTGACCAGTCAGCAAGGCGGTTATGCCCGGGACTACCTGAAGCAGCGGGGACTGGATGAAAACATTATCCAGCAGTATCAGATTGGTTTTGCACCGGGCACCGGCACGGCACTTTACGACGCCGCCCCGAAGGATCTTAAAGCACCACTGATTGAGACCCGCACGGTGTCGGACCAGTACGGCCGCCCCAGGGATCTGTTCCGCAACCGGGTTATGTTTCCCATCCGGAACACCCGAGGCAAAACCATCGCCTTCGGCGGGCGCACGCTGGGCGACGACAAGGCCAAGTACATTAACTCGCCGGAATCGGACGTTTTCCACAAGAGCCGGGAAATCTACGGCCTGTTCGAGGCCCGGCAAGCCATTCGACAACTGGACAAGTTGCTGGTGGTCGAAGGCTATATGGATGTGATTGCGCTGGCCCAGCACGGCATCCATTACGCGGTGGCGACTCTGGGGACGGCCACCAACCAGGACAGCCTGACCGCACTGCTTCGGCACGTTCGGCATATCGTGTTCTGTTTTGACGGCGACCAGGCAGGTTTTCGGGCAGCGGACAGGGCCATGGAGAACGCCCTGGAGCTGATGGCAGACGGGCTGCACCTGCAGTTTCTCATGCTGCCAGAAGGCGAAGACCCGGACACACTGGTGCGCAAAGAAGGGCCGGACGCATTTCAGAAGCGTATTGAGGGCGCTACACCCTTCTCACGCTATCTGTTTGATCGCCAGAGCGAGGGCCTTGATCTGCAGTTGCCCGAACACCGAGGCGAACTTCGGGCACGGGTTGAGCCCTTGCTGAACAAGATGCCCCGCAGCACGTTGCGGGACGCCATGTGGCACGAAATGCTGCGCCTTTGCGGCGGCCGCAACCAGTGGCAGAACCGCCAGCAGGGCCAGAATACCAAGGCACGGGGCTGGCGCGGTGAAGGCAAGAGCCGGCCCACGGAAGAGCGGATTGACGTAAAACTCAGCAAAGACAGCACCTTGTGCCTGGCCTTGCTGGAAGCACCGGAACTGGCAACCGAAGTGAAAGCTCTGGCAGACAGCACCCGGCAGCTTGAACGCGCGGGGCGTTTTGCCCGCTGGTTACTGGAAGAAAAAATTCAGACCCGCAAGACACTGGTCGCGGGGCTGGCCACGAACAAACAGGCCAGGGACAGGTTTTACAACCTGTTTGACGAACTGGAGCACATACCGGCCCGGGAAAGCACACTGGCGGCTGCCAGAGAGCTGTTAAGCCCGAATGAAGAGGCCGCGCGTCAGCAGAGGCTGGCAACCCTGCTCCGGAACCTGGCACAGCTTTCCCCGGAAGAACGGGAGGAGCTGCGAACGCTCAGCGCCGGTACGTTAAATCCGAAGGCTGAAAGCTGAGCACTTGAAACCTGTTGCCCTGATCACCATCTAACCATTCGGTGGCAGCGCAACCGAGCGACAGCTATAATGGCTGTTTAACTTTTTTCCTTTTTAAAAGCGAGTTCACAGGGTGTCTATGTCAGGCAATTCGCAGAAATCACGTTTGAAAGACCTCATCGCACGAGGCAAGGAACAAGGTTACCTGACTTACGCCGAGGTAAACGATCACCTCCCGGAAGATATCGCAGATCCGGATCAGGTTGAAGACATTATCCGGATGATCAACGACATGGGTATCCAGGTGTGCGAAGAGACACCAGACGCGGATACCCTGCTGATGACCGAAGGTGACTCCACTGCCGACGAAGCTGCTGCCGCCGAAGCCGCTGCTGCTCTTGCCGCCGTTGAGACCGACGCTGGCCGCACCACCGATCCGGTGCGCATGTACATGCGCGAGATGGGCACCGTTGAGCTGCTGACCCGCGAAGGCGAAATTGTCATCGCCAAGCGCATCGAGGAAGGCATTCGCGATGTCATGGCCGCTGTAGCACATTTCCCGGGCACCGCCGGCACCGTGATTCAGGCCTACGACCGCATCATCGAGAATGAAGGTCGCATCAGCGACATCGTCACCGGCTTCCTCGACCCGGACGACGCCGAGCCGTTCATGGGTGAAGACACCAGCACCGAAGACACCTCTGCTGATGACAGCGATACCAGCAGCGATGACGACGATGACGACACCTCCAGCGAAGACGACAACGACAACGGGCCAGATCCGGAAGAAACCCGGCTGCGCTTCGAGCTGCTGAAAGAGAAGCTGGACGCTGCCGAGAAGGCCTTGGCCAAACACGGCCGTGGGCACAAGAAAACCCAGGAAGCCCTGAACGAACTGGGCCAGGTTTTCGCCCCGTTTAAGCTGGCCAACAAGGCGTTTGACGAACTGGTGAACGTCGTTCGTTCAACCAACGACCTGGTCCGCGAGAATGAGCGCGCCATCATGCAGATCTGTGTACGCGACTGCAAAATGCCGCGCAAAGACTTCATCAAATGGTTCCCGGGCAACGAAACTGATCTTGAGTGGGCCGGCGAAATTGCCGCCACCAAAAAGCCCTATGCGGCCGCTATCGGTGAGCGTGTAGATGAAATCGTTCGCCTGCAGAAGCGCATCCAGAACGTTCAGACCGAAGTGGATCTGGACGTGGCCGACATCAAGGAAATCAACCGCCGGGTGTCGATCGGCGAGGCGAAAGCCCGCCGCGCCAAAAAGGAAATGGTTGAGGCCAACCTGCGTCTGGTTATTTCCATCGCCAAGAAATACACCAACCGCGGCCTGCAGTTCCTGGATCTGATCCAGGAAGGCAACATTGGCCTGATGAAGGCGGTCGACAAGTTCGAGTACCGTCGTGGCTACAAGTTCTCCACCTACGCTACCTGGTGGATTCGCCAGGCCATCACCCGCTCCATCGCGGATCAGGCCCGCACGATCCGGATTCCGGTGCACATGATCGAGACGATCAACAAGCTCAACCGCATCTCCCGCCAGATGCTGCAGGAGATGGGCCGCGAGCCCACACCCGAGGAGCTGGGCGAGCGCATGGACATGCCGGAAGACAAGATCCGCAAGGTGCTGAAGATCGCCAAAGAGCCGATCTCCATGGAAACACCCATTGGTGACGACGAAGACAGTCATCTGGGCGATTTCATCGAAGATATCCAGGCTCTGTCGCCAGTGGATTCAGCCACGGCTGAAGGCCTGCGCGAAGCCACCCGCTCCGTGCTGGCCGGCCTGACCGCTCGGGAATCCAAAGTACTGCGCATGCGCTTTGGTATCGAGATGAACACCGACCACACTCTGGAAGAAGTCGGCAAGCAGTTCGATGTTACGCGGGAGCGTATCCGTCAGATCGAAGCCAAGGCCCTGCGCAAACTGCGCCACCCTTCCCGCTCCGATCACCTGCGCGGCTTCATTGACGACCAGGGCAACGGTTAATCCCCAAGACAGTAGCGGGCGCCACCCCTCGTGGGTATAATGGCGCCCGTTTTCTTTTCCGGGCCTATAGCTCAGTTGGTTAGAGCAGGGGACTCATAATCCCTTGGTCGCTGGTTCGAGTCCAGCTGGGCCCACCATCTCCCAAACTCCTCCCCCAACCCGCACCCAACTCACTCCTGTCCAACTTATTTACACATACGCCTCCAACCTTCTCTTAAGCACTGCCCAAGCCTCTGTTTTAACGTCAAATAATCCTATTGGCACACACTGTGCTGAAAGTCAGACGTAAGTACAGATCGCGGCTTCGCCGCACTGCGTTCAGGGCTTGCCCTGAGAGAAGGTGAAAAATGAAACAGATTACAAAGCAGATAACACACGTTATTGCGGCTCTGGCATTAACCTGGTCTGCTGGGGCTATGGCCCTGATCCTTGGCCCCGCAGACGCCGACAAAACTGTCGACGTAGGCCCCCCAAATCCAGCGCTTGACGCCGGTGACGTTGCAGCCCTTTTTGGAACGTCCGACCTCACTTTGCTTTACAAGTCCAACTACGAAGGCCCGGAAGAAGGCTCCTACCAATCCTTCTACTCCACCAGTTTCACCGGAGACCCTAACAACGCGGTGATCAGCTGGGATGGCCCGGACTACATTGTGTGCCCTGAGTGTTACCTGGTTGTCAAAGACGGCAACGAGCCACAATACCTGTTCAACATCGGCAGCTGGAATGGCCAGGACGTACTGGATCTTCAGGGCTTTTATCCAAACAGAGGCGCCATTTCTCATGTAGCGATCTTTGGCAAGTCCGTTCCTGTACAGGTTCCTGAGCCAGGAACACTGGGCCTGCTGGGACTTGGCATTCTGGGCATGCTCACAATCAGAAGAAAGTTACAAAAATCCGCCTGAGTGTCGACATTTTTTACATGCCACTAAAGCTCCCCTTGGGGAGCTTTTTTTGTGCCCGTTCACAAAACCGCAAACATTAAGTAACAGAAATACACGGAAGCCCACCTTTTAAGCTCATGAGTTTTCGGCCGTTTTAGACAATTCTTGAGGTACGCGGTTCTACCGACACCCTGTCGTGTCAAAAATGCCAACGTCCCGATCAGACAAGCCTCATACACTAAAACCTGAACAAGCGTACCAGTCCTGAAAGGAATCCCTCGGGACTGAGCACAAAAACAATGAGTGAACGGAGTGTATACATGGTTCTTTCCCCCCGATTCTCAGTACGGGCGGTATCCCTTGCCGTTGCAGCAGTTTCCGCCTCCCTGTCCATGCCCACCAGTGCCAGTATGGGCAACCTGGGCACCAGTTATGGTGTAATGCCGGTCGATGTGGCCACCGCCCAGTCCCTTTCGATGTTCAATGAGCAGGTTTCTGCCACCTACTACAATCCGGCAGCACTGACGAAAGATCCTCGTGGCGAGCTTACGGCGGGTATCCTTCATTCTGAACAGGAGCTGCGCTCCGATAATCCCAACGCCAGCGGGGACATTGTCTCCGACTCTCCGAGCCAACACGTTTTGATCGGCATGAAGACCAACCTTGGGTCACTCACCCGGTTCGGGCACCCCATCTATCTCGGGTTTATTGCGGGCGTGGAAAAGTACGGTAAGGAGATGCTGGCTTTCAGCTCTGAAACCAGCGAGAGCGGACAGTTCCTTCAATACGGGAAAGAACCTTTGTTCCTTAACATCGGTGGTGCAACCCCGATCTGGCGCGGTATTTCCGCCGGTGCTTCGGTTCGGGTAACGCTCGAAGCGACCGCTAATCTTGATGCCGTCTCGACGCTGGGCGGCGAAACCAGCCGTGAGCGCCTTGCGGTCAATGCCGAGCCTTCTCTGAAGACCATTCTGGGCACGAACATCGATCTGGGCAGCACATTTTGTCCTGAATCTGACTGTTTCCTGAACGGATGGGAAACGGCGCTGACCTACCGGACGAAGTCATCGGCCTCAACCACAGTCGACTCCAACATCATCGTGACCCAGACTATCCCGGATCCCGGGCTCAGCCTGGCTGTGACAACCATCGACTCATTCCAGCCGGAAACGATTGCCATCGGCACACAATACTCCGGTGACGGCTGGCGCATCGGCGGCAGTATCGAACAACAGAACTGGTCGGAACTGGAAGACGAATTCAGCGGCGACTCCATCAAGGATCAAGGTTCCGTGGCCTCCGGAAACCGGATCGGTTTCGACGACATCCTGATTCCCCGCCTTGGTGCGGAATATCAGTTGAACAAGAACTTCGCCCTTCGTGGCGGTGTTGCCTACGAAGAGTCTCCCCTTAAAACCACTCGTAATCCGGAGCTCAACTACCTGGATACCGACAAACTGGTGGTTGGCCTTGGTATCAGTGCCACTTACGACCGCACCCGTCTGCTGGCCTACCCGGTGCGGCTCGACCTGGGCTATCAGTACCAGCAACTGCAGGAGCGCGACTTCACCGTGGTGGACTACGACGGTGACGAAACCAGTGTCACTGCCGATGGTGATATCCACGTATTCAGCGGATCCATCACCCTGAAGTTCTGAGGAGGCTTGCCATGAAGTACAACAAGACCCTGGCACTGATTCCGGCCATTTTGCTGGCCGCCTGCGGCGGTGGCGACAAACAGTCCATTGACGAAAACCCAGACCCGGCTCGATGGTCTATTCCTTCCCGATGGATGGGCAGGCTGATATCAGCCCGAAAGCCGACATCGTGCTGCGCTTCTCTCATGCGATTATCGATGATGAAGCAACCCTGCAGAACAAGATCACCCTGCAGAGTAACGACCAGCCCCAGCCCTTTACCGTGACCTTGATCGATAATGGCAAAAGTCTGAAGCTTGAGCCTGCTAACCCGCTTGCAACCGGCGAAGAATTCACCGTAACCTTCCAGGAGCCGCTGGCCGCCGAGGGCGGCCGGCAAATCACTACTCCGAACGCTACTGGTGATGACGGCATCCAGTTCGCAACCCGTGGCGCCTATGCGGGTCTCGCGGGGCTGGCCAACACCGCAGACACTTTCGACATTGCCTGGCAAGTGCCCGCCAGCGACAGCCCATTCCAGGCCATGAATTTTTCGACCTTCCGGTTTGCCATGACGCAACCGGTTCATCCTGAATGGCAATCACTCGGCGGCAGTATTCAGCTACAGGACGCCAGCGGTGAAGAGGTTCCGGCGACGGTACTGGTTAAAGGCAACCGCATTACGGTTGACCCCTGCGTAACCCCCGAACTGTCGCAGTGCGGCAGCAAGCAGGATATTCTCGACACCGGTGAAACCTACACCCTGCATTTGACCAACCTCGCTAGCCTGACCGACAGCAGTGAGGACAACCGCTTCACCGGGGAATTCACCTTTACCCCGAGAGACACGGGCCCAACGGTTGTATTGCAACAAACCGCCGTAGATTCCGGCAACGGTGAGCTGAGCTCTGTGCTCAACGGCCAGGCCCTCAATGCGGTAACGCTCAACTCAGTACTCCAGGGCGAAGCCGGCCCCTCTCAACAAACCGGGGACCTGTTTGCCGAGCTCGCATACGCCCCGGCGTTTGATGCTGACGAAGCACTGCCGCTGCGCATTCCCAAGGGCAGTGTGCTGAAAAGCACCAGCCTGAACGTACTCGTGGGTGGCAAGGTACAGGTTCTGGATGCCGCGACCGGCGAAGACCAGCAAACCGGCACCATCAAAGTGACCATGCTCTCGGATGCATCCGGCTACATGAGCCCGAACCAGTACACCGATGACATCAATGCCCCGCGGCATATCACCCTGTTTATGGACGTATCCATGAACACGGAGGCAGCACAGCCGAATGCCGCGCTGTCCCAGGATCTGATGGGGGTTGAACTGCGCGGTATTGCTCTGGTTCGGGACGGCGTTCTGACCATCGACGCCATCGGCATGGTGGAACCAAACCTGCTGGGCCAGGAATTCACCGATTCCACCATTGCCTTCCATCTGCAGGCCGCAACCGATGCCGACTCGGTTCTGGATGCCGAAAACCTGCGGGAACTGGATGCCACACCACCCAGCCTGGTGAGCTGGATGCCCGGCCCTGCGAACGCCGTTCCGGCAACCCGACAGTCCATGCAGCGCCCGGGTGACCCGATCATTCTGTTCTTTGATGAGCCGCTTGATCCGGCATCTGTCGAGAATGGTGTCGAACTCATTGAAAATGGTGCACCGGTAACTAACCTTCAGGCTCGGTTGGACGGAACAGCGCTTGTGCTTAATCCACAGGGTGGCTTGAAGCATGGCGTACCGTATTCCGTGTCTGTCGACGGACTTAGACCTGGCGGGCAACCGCGCGATGGTTTCTCCGTTAAGCTTTGAGCTCGATAGCATTGAAGAAAACGGTAGCCCGGGAAATAAAGGATTCCCCCTGGCGTTGACGACCTACCCTGGCTACCCATGTGAAACCGACTACGAAAACACCCTGGATCTGGAAAACGGCGTATTCGGGAAATGCTGGACCGCCGACGCCAACAACGCCGGTGACGTGTTACCCGTCAGCAAAATGCCGGCGGACCGGCCAATCACGGTCGTGTTTTCCAAGTCTCTCGATCTGGATTCAGTCATCGTCGGTGAGACCTTTACCGTTCAGGAAATTGCACAGGAAGCAAACGGTACCGTTACCGTCCTGAACCAACAGGTGGCAGGCCGATTAGAGAAAAACAACCAGCGCATCCGGTTCTACCCAGAGCAGCCGTGGCAGGTCGGTGCGCATTACCGCTACATTCTGGCCTCCTCAGAGCAGAGCGGCACTTGCACTCCTGGACAGTACACGTCGATTTGCGATGAGGACGGCATTCCACTGAAAACGGATCTGCTGGAAGGCGTCGATGACGGTGACGGGAACAATGGCCCTGATAATCTTGAGATCGTATTTACCGGTTCGGAAGCGCGCTCCACAGTCTTCACGCCGCTGCGGAATCTGCCGATTCGGGACACCAATTCGAATCTTGTGATTGACTGCAATGACCTCGGCAGCGAATCGTGTCTTGAGCCATTCAATCACCAGGGGAGCGATAGTGAAGGCTTTTTGCCCTCGGCAAACGCCGCAAAACTACTCGTAACCCAGGACCATGCCGAGGATGCCCGGGTTGGTTGTGCGGTTGACGGTGCCGATTGCCCTCGCAAAAAGTTCATCTATCAGACCTACGCTCTGAATACGGAGGTTATTGGGCCTACTGTGGATCCCGACACCGGGCGAGACGCCGTCAAAGTGCTGCTTTACCCAACCCAACTGGCGACCACGTCTCTCGACGTTCACCTGTCGTTGCTGAGCACGGTTTCCAGCACCGGGCCCCAGGTATTAAGAATGCGCTACGCCAAGGACGACCCTGAATGTACGGGAGCATCCTGCGCCAGAAACAGCCTGATTCCGGGTTACATCACCGAGAATGATCAGGGTGAGACGATTTTCAAAACCAAAGCCGAGCTGTTTCTTGATGCCCCCGGGTTGAAGGCAACCGCGTCCATCCTCGGAATTCCCACAGACTTGCCACTGACTCACAACCTCTTTGGCTATCCTTTCACACTGGAACTGGAAGGTCGTGTGGTGTTCTTTGATGATGGCCGGATGCAGATCGAACAACGGAACTTCAATGTTCCCCACATCGACGTAGAGGCTGTCGCCCTCGGAATCATCAATACGGAAATCCCATTGATCATCCCCGAGCAAGGCGTCTACCTGAACTTTATCTCCAACCCGGTGAAGGAGATTCCGGCTCAGCACGAATAGAACAGGGGTTACTCAGGTCTACCCTCCTCAGGCCAGTCTCCGGACTGGCCTTTTTTGTTGGCCTTTCGGGGCCACAATCGCAATCGGTTTTTCATTCCGGGTCGTTTTCCTGATAATCTGGTTGCAATATGAAACCCAACAACAAGAATTCCGGGAGAGCCTGCATGGAAAACGGCGTCCACTACCGCACCTGTCACCTCTGCGAAGCCATGTGTGGCGTTGCCATTGAGGTCAACAACGGCAAAATCACCAGTATCAAGGGCGACGATCAGGATCCTCTGAGCCAGGGCCACTTCTGTCCCAAAGCGGTCGCACTTCAGGATCTGCATGAAGACCGGGAGCGCCTGAAGAGGCCGATACGCAAAACAGCCCAGGGCTGGGAAGAGCTATCCTGGGAGGACGCCTTTGACCTGGTTGCCGAGAAGCTTCATGGAATTCGGAAAACCTACGGCCGGAACAGTATCGGGGTCTACCTGGGCAACCCCAATGTTCACAATCACGGCGCCCTGATGACCACCATGCCGTTTTTGCGGGCCATCGGCACCCAGAATCGCTTCTCTGCCACGTCCAACGACCAGCTACCGCACATGTTGGCCAGCCTGGAGATGTTTGGTCACCAGATTCTGTTTCCGATTCCGGACATCGACAATACCGACCTGTTCATCTGTATTGGCGGCAACCCGATGGCCTCGAACGGCAGCCTGATGACCGTACCGGACATCCGGGGCCACCTCAAAGCACTGCGGCAACGCGGTGGGCAACTCATCGTTATTGACCCCCGACGCACCGAAACCGCCCGCCTGGCCGACGACTTCCATTTTATCCGGCCCGGCACCGATGCCTTCCTGCTGATGGCCATGGTACACACTCTGTTCGAAGAGAACCTGGTGGACCCTGGCGCGGCCGAGCGGCTGGTGAAAGACGTGGATCTTCTTCGCCTGGCCGCCCTGTCGTTCTCACCGGAAGCGGTAACCAGGCACACCGGCATTGAGGCTGAGGCCATCCGCCAGCTGGCGCGACAGCTGGCGAAAACGCCACGGGCAGCCCTGTATACCCGAATGGGCACCAGCACTCAGGCGTTTGGCGGTACCACCACGTGGCTGGCGTACTGCCTGAATATCCTGACCGGCAAGCTGGATATACCCGGTGGCGTACTGTTTACACAACCGGCGGTGGATCTGGTGGCACTCGGCGCCATGTCCGGGCAGCGCGGGCATTTCGGTAAGCGCCACAGCCGGGTTCGCGGTCTACCGGAATTTGCGGGAGAGTATCCGGCCAGCACCATGGCCGATGAAATGCTTACACCGGGCGAAGGTCAGGTCCGTGCCTTTGTGACCGTGGCCGGCAACCCTGTGCTATCAAGCCCTAACGGCCAGCGACTGGAGTCAGCCCTGGAGGGGCTGGATTTCATGGTGTCCGTGGATTACTACCTGAACGAAACCACCCGCCATGCCGATGTCATTCTGCCGCCAACGGCGGCCCTGGAGCGCAGTCACTATGATCTGATCTTCAGCCAGTTTGCCGTACGCAACGTAGCCAAGTACAGCGAAGCACTGTTTCCGGCAGCGGACGACGCCCGCCACGACTGGCAGATTCTGCTGGAGCTCGCACACCGTCTGGAGCAACAGCGCAAAGGCGGGCGCCTGCCCCTACGCTCGGAAATGGGCTGGAGGGCGTTCAAAAAACTGGGACCAGATCCGATTCTGGATCTGCTCTTGCGAACAGGCCCCTATGGTGCCGACGCCGGCCCGGTGCGCCCATTCGCCCAAACCGCCATCGAACTGGTGATGGACATTCTTCCGGAGCGTAACCCCCTCAAAGGCCTGGCCCGGCTGAGCCCACTCAACCGACGTTGGGATGAATTACCTAAAGGCCTATCACTTTCTGCTCTGAAAGCCGCACCGCATGGTATCGACCTCGGTCCCCTGCAACCGGCGTTACCGGAAAGGCTGTTCACCCGCGATGGTCTGATTCAGATGGCACCCCGCCGCTATCTCGCGGATGTGGAGCGCATGCAGGCTAACCTTGAATCTGCCCCCGCTGACGGCCTGCTGTTGATTGGCCGTCGCCATGTCCGCAGCAACAACTCGTGGATGCACAACAGCCAGCGTCTGGTCAAAGGCAAAGGCCGCTGCACCCTGCTTATCCACCCGGACGATGCCAGCAAACGAGCGTTGAACCCCGGAGATCATGCCGAGGTTTCGGTTCAGGGGCGAGACGTGGTGATCCCGGTGGAAATCACCGAAGACATTATGCCGGGTGTGGTGTCCATCCCCCACGGTTGGGGTCACCATCGATCAGGCACCGGCCAATCAGTGGCATCGTCCCACGCCGGGGTCAGCATCAACGATCTGTTGGATGATGCCCTGGTGGATCCGGTTTCGGGAACCTCGGTCTTGAACGGCCAGGCGGTTGATGTCAGAGTCTGGCAACCCGAACCTCAACAGAAACAGGCCTGATAGCGGCCTCTTGAACAAACAGGAGTGTAACCATGCCCAGAGGGCTGCAATTGGTCTTTATTGCCATCGGGCTGGTTATTATCGGTGTGTTACTGGTGTATATCTGGCGCCAATCCAGGCTGTTGTCCGAACAGCGGCTGCGCCAGAAGAAAACCGAGGAGTTTCAGGCCCGGCGTCGGGACGAAATGATTGAAAGTATCCGGATTATCGCCATGGCGGTAGAGGAAGACCAGGTGGAGTATTCCGAGGCCTGTCTGAGATTCAAGGGTCTGCTGGATTACCTGGCCCCGGAACTGCTGGAAAAACCACCCTTTCAGGTGTTCCAGACGGTGCACGACAAGATTCAGCATATGCCCACCCATCGGGCGAGGAAGAATACCGACTCCGCGACCATCCGGGAAATGGACAAAGAACGGTTTGCGGTGGAAAGGGAGTATTCCGATGAAATCCGTCGGGCTGCTACCGCAATCCGACATCATCGTTTTGACTGACGCCAGGCTTTTGTAATTTTTTGTTACAGACCGCACATCTGCCCGAAAAATATGTCAAAGCAAATCAATAGCTTTGAGCCCCAAGAGAAAATGACACCATGCTCATTTATGTAATCTGCATGCGATCACCTTTCCTTTTCCCGGAGCTTGTCTAAATTTAAAAACAGGAGGCCGCTCCCACCACACTGGAGCACCCTCCCCGTTGTTTTCTCCTGACAAGTTTGGACGACTCTGCAACAAGCGGGTGAACTTGCCGGCCTCAAAGGCCGGCCCTTTTTTATCCGCCCTGGCTCATCATCCCGGCCATGGCCATAATGCTGTCTTTTCGGCGCACCAGCTCATCAAACTGTTCCTGAACCATTTCCCTGTCCAGTCCCAGCTCATCATAAACAGCGTGTGTTGCAGGCTCACCCGCCCCCAAGGCAACGCCCCGCTCGGTCAGCAACTGCCGCCCCAGCCACAAAAGACGGGCATATACATTGTGAGGCCCGTCATAGGCAGGATTCTTCTGGTAACGAATGGCCAGTGTCACCTCGTCCGGCATACCCCAGTTTTCCATCAACTGCGCCGCAATCTGCTCCCGGGTGATCCCCAGCAGGTAATGCTCAATGACACTGGAATCAATGTGCGGGTTCACCTCCAGCGACCGGCAGACCAGCTTGAAATGCGGCGGGAACACCTGAGCCAGTACCAGATGCCCGAAGTTATGGAGCAAACCCGCCAGGTAGGCGAGGCCAAACAGAGGTCGCTGCCCTCGAGGCATCATGCTCGCGAGAATACCCGCAGACTGAGCCTGCCAGATGGCCTGCTGCCAGTAATCCACATAACCGTCCGGATGATCCTTCGGGTGCTTCAGGGCACGCCCCAGCGCCAGGCCCATGGCCAGGTTCATCACAAGATCAAAACCCAGTACCCGGGACACCGCATCGTGGACGGAACGCACCTGCCCTGCAGCGGCGTAGAACGATGATGATGCCCAACTCACGACCTGGGCTGCCAGGCTTGGGTCGCTCTCCACCACATCCACCAGGTCCCCCATTACCGCATTAGGGTTTACCCGCAGATGAATGATGCGCTGAGCGGTCTCAGGCAACGGCGGCAGCTCCAGCGTATCCTCCAGTCGCTGCTGAATACGCAAGCCGGTGAACTTTTTGATGGCGGAATGCAGCTGGTCACGGTCGGCGACGTGATTGTCAAGATTGACGGATATATTCGCGGTATCCACCGCAAAATCGTGTCGGGCGGCCTTTGCCGTCAAATGGCGGAAATCTTCCCCCGGCATCATCAGGCCCAGGTCCTGTTCCCCCAACTCCAGCGCGACCGCCTCGAGTTCATCCACACGCCGGTCAACTACGGTCGGCCAACCGGTGAGTGATGGCAGCGCCGGCAACTCCTGAAGCCCGGCTTTCTGGCGGACCCGAACCTGCTCGCGCCGCTGCATCATTCTCAGATCCCGGCCCAGACGCTTATTCAGGGCTTCCAGATCGAGCATATCGTTGCGACGGCAGATGGCCTGCAGATTACCTTGATCGTCGCTGAGCAGTACCATTCGGAGCAAATGGCCGGTATCAATCTGGCTTACGCTCCGGAACGATACACCGGGGGCGTTATCACCAAGTGCCTGCTGTACCACAACAGGAAGTTCCATAGCATTCTCCGGACAAAGGTTATCAATCAGTTTTCATGCATTTTGCAGTCATTAACGCGACATTAACAGGCCAATATCGGCCACGAGCACAGGCGTTATGAAATTCATGATCAACACTATACGTCGCCATAACGAATTTTCTCACCCAGCCACCGTCGGATAAGTGCTGAGACTACCCGAGGCTCCCTCATCAGGCTCGGAGCCATGTCACGAATGGGTTCAATCCAACCCTTGTCGCGTTCAAAATCGGCCAGGCGAAACTGCATCAAGCCAGTCTGGCGAGTACCCAGCACTTCTCCAGGCCCCCGAATCTCAAGATCCTTTTCGGCGATAAAGAAACCATCCTGACTGTCCCGCAGCGCCTGTAACCTGGCCTTGCCATTATTGGACAGGGGCGGGTGATACATCAGCACGCAGAAACTGGCTTGCTCACCGCGGCCAACCCGGCCCCGCAGCTGATGTAACTGCGCCAGCCCGAGCCGCTCCGGGTTCTCGATAATAATCAGAGAGGCATTGGGCACATCGACGCCGACCTCGATCACCGTGGTAGCTACCAGCAAGTCCAGTTCACCGTCTTTGAAACGCTCCATTACCGCGGCTTTTTCCTGGGCTTTCAGGCGGCCATGAACAAGGCCAATGGACAGGTCCGGCAACCTCTCAACCAACTCCTGGGCGGTCACTTCCGCCGCCTGGCACTGAAGCGCCTCGGATTCTTCAATCAGAGTGCATACCCAGTAGGCCTGCCGCCCTTCCCTGCAGGCCTTGCGTACCCGCTCAATGATGTCGTCCCGGCGGCTCTCCGGCAGCACAATCGTTTCGATGGGCTTGCGCCCCGGCGGCAGCTCATCAATCACGGAGGTATCGAGGTCGGCATAGGCGCTCATGGCCAGGGTTCGCGGTATGGGCGTCGCCGTCATGATCAACTGGTGCGGTGCCAGCGTTCCGCCAACCCCTTTCTCTCTCAGGGCCAGCCGCTGGTGCACGCCAAACCGGTGCTGTTCGTCGACAATTACCAGCGCCAGGCGCTGGAATACCACGTCATCCTGAAACAGGGCATGGGTACCAATGGCAATCTGCGCACGACCCTCGGCGACCGCACTCAACGCTGCCTGTCGGGCTTTGCCTTTCACCTTCCCCGACAACCAGGCTAACTCCACACCCAATGGCTCCAGCCAATTTCGGAAGTTCTGATAGTGTTGCTCCGCCAGAATCTCGGTAGGTGCCATCAAGGCTACCTGGGCGCCAGCTTCGATGGCTTGCAGGGCCGACAGAGCGGCGACCACGGTTTTTCCCGAGCCGACATCACCCTGAACCAGGCGCAGCATCGGCACCGGCTGGCTCAGATCCTGCCGGATATCGGCCATCACATGGCGCTGGGCACCGGTCAGACTAAACGGCAGTTGCTCCAGAAATCGCTCTGCCCGGTCTCCCGCTGGTAGCAGCGGCAAGGCCTCCCGGGCCTGTATCTGCTCCCGGACCTGCAACAGGCTAAGCTGATGCGCCAGCAACTCCTCCATCACCAGCCGCTGCTGAGCCGGGTGCTTTCCCTCTACCAGCAGATGCACCGGGGCGCCGGCCGGAGGCAAATGCACCAGGCGAACAGCCTCGGTTATGCCGGGCAACTGGTAATCCGCCAGCAACGCCGGTGGCAGCCAGTCCTTGATAGGATATCGGTCAAGATAGGCCAGGGCCTGCTGGCACAGTCCCCTGACCCGGGGTTGTTGAATGCCCTCGGTCAGCGGATACACCGGCGTGAGCGTTGCCTGGTCGGCCGGCGGCATGGCAGGAGGATTGGTCTGGTATTCCGGATGGTAGAATTCGTAGCCGGCCCGGCCCGGGCGCACCTCGCCAAAACAGCGCACTCGCGTGCCTTCAGAGAGCTGGTTTTTCTGGGCGGCATTGAAGTGAAAAAACCGCATCACCAGAAACCCGGTGTCATCCCGCAGCGTCACCTGCAGGCTGCGCCGGCGGCCCATCACCAGATCGGCCTTCATGACCTCACCTTCCACAACGGCAATATCGCCAATGCGCAGGCTACCCATAGGCACCACGCGGGTGCGGTCTTCATAACGGTAGGGAAGATGGAACAGGAGATCCTGAATGGAATGGATACCCAGCCTGGCAAGCTTTTCCGCCAGGGCGCTTCCTACGCCCTTGAGCTGGGTTACCGGGATGTCATCCAGTGACGTCATACGGCCCTCAGGCGCTTTCGGCAACCGCCGGTGTGTCGGTTTTGGCTTTTTCAATAACCCGGCACTGGCTAGCCGCCAATGACAGTACATCGATGGCTTTGGGCCGCGGGAAGGTTACACGCCAGGCTAGCGCCACGGTTCGGAAAGGCACCGGCGCCGCAAAAGGCCGCACCGCAAGGATATCTTCCTGGTATTTTATGGCGGTGGCGGCCGACAGCGGCAGTACCGTAATACCCAGACCGGAGGCCACCATGTGCCGGATGGTTTCCAGCGAACTGCCCTCGGTCACCAGCTCCGGTCTGCCGTTATCCGCCCGTTTGGTGATGGCATCCACCAGGGGCGGACATGACTCCAGCACCTGATCCCGGAAACAGTGGCCGGGCCCGAGCAGTAACAATTGCTCTTTCGCCATCTCTTCGGCCGTCACCTGCTCCTTCTCTGTCAGCGGATGATCCGCTGGCAACAGCACCACAAACGGCTCATCGTAAAGCGGCAGGGTTACTACTTCCGGCTCTTCAAACGGCAGGGCAATGATGATGGCATCCAACTCTGAGTGCCGCAGCTTCTGGCGCAGGCTGGCGGTGTAGTTCTCTTCTATGTACAGGGGCATGTCTGGCGCCGCTCTGCGCAGCTCCGGTAATAAATGCGGGAACAGGTAGGGTCCGATGGTGTAAATCGCGCCGACCTTCAATGGCGAATTGAGCTGATTCTTGCCGTCCTGCGCCATATCCTTGATCACGCCCACCTGGTCCAGAACCCGCTGGGCCTGCTCAATGATACGCTGGCCAACTTCGGTCACCCGAATACTGCTTTTGCTGCGCTCGAACAAGGGGATACCGAGCTCATCCTCAAGCTTTTTAACCGCAACGCTAAGAGTCGGCTGGCTGACATGACAGCGCTCTGCGGCGCGGCCAAAATGCCTTTCCCGGGCAAGCGTAACAACGTATCGTAACTCGGTGAGGGTCATGGTGAGCTCCGGTTGACGTACTCAGGTCGAAGTTTCACTTACTTTATCAGCCAAAGGATAAGGATTGAAATTGTCTATGGCAATGACTGATGACAAGCAAAAGGCACAAATTCTGGTGGCAGGCTGCGGCAAGCTCGGAGGTGACATTGCCACGGTTCTGCGGGGCGCCGGAGACGTATACGGGCTGCGCCGCAACCCGGATCGGGTTCCCCAGGGAGTGACCGGGATCGGGGCAGATCTGACCCACCCGGAATCCATGGCTGGCAAGCTTCCGGAACACCTGGACATCGTCGTCTATTGCCTGACGCCATCCAGCTACGACGAAGAGGGTTATCATCAAGCCTATGTCACTGGCCTCAAGAACCTGCTCAACGTCATCGGTGAGCAATCCCTCAAACGGCTGATCTTCATCAGCAGCACCAGCGTCTTTGCGCAGAATGATGACAGCTGGGTCGATGAGAACAGCCCTGCCGATCCGGACCGGTTCACTGGTCAACAAATCCTCCAGGGCGAACGTACCGCCCTGAACAGCGGGCATCCAGCCACCGTTGTTCGCTTCAGTGGCATTTATGGCCCCAGCCGTCAGCGTTTTCTTGAGGAAGTCCTGGAAGGCCGCATGAACCCCCAACCACCCGCGCCTTTCAGCAATCGCATACACGAAGTGGATGCCGCCAACGCTGTGGCATGGCTTGCGCAAAAAGCCCTGAACGGTGAGGACCTGGAGCCACTGTACGTCGCCAGTGATTGCGAGCCGGTTCGGCTGGATGAGGTGGTTGATTGGGTGCGAACTCAGGTGCCGTGCAAAGCCCCGGTGGAAGGCGCCCGTAAAGGCGGGCGGGCCGGTAGCAAGCGCTGCAGTAATCGAAAACTGCTTCAGAGTGGCTTTGAATTCCGGTACCCCGACTATCGGGCGGGGTACCGGGAGATGATCAGCAAGCTCTGACGCTTAGCTGAGCACCATAACGGCTTCCATTTCCACCGGAACGCCTTTCGGCAGCGCGGCTACACCGACGGCGGCGCGTGCCGGATACGGCTCCTGGAAATAGGTGGCCATGATCTCGTTGACAGTGGCGAAGTTGGCCAGGTCCGTCATGTAGATATTCAGTTTGACGATGTCCTTCAGCTCGCCACCGGCCGCTTCACACACGGCTTTCAGGTTCTCGAACACCTGACGGGTCTTGGCGGCAAAGTCGCCCGCCACCACTTCCATGGTTTCCGGGTCCAGCGGAATCTGGCCAGACAGATACACGGTGTCCCCGGCTTTAACAGCCTGAGAGTAGGTACCAATCGCCTGAGGGGCGTTTTCGGTCTGGATAACAGATTTGTTGGTCATGACCTGCAATTTCCTCTTTTCCAAAACGCCAATCGTCACCTTTGGGCGTAGCCACTGTCAACCACGCAAAGGTCTCAGTGCCGAACCCGGCCGATATGGGTCACTGCACGAATGTTCCGGACCCTGCGCATCACCCGCGCCAGATGCTTGCGGCCATTCACATGCACCACGAGGCTGACGATGCCGAAGCGCGCGTTCTGGTCTTCCACACTGATGCGCTCGATGTTTCCGTCTGCCATGGCAACGGCGTTCGCTACTTCGGCAATCACCCCGCGCTGGCGCTCCAGTTCAACCCGAAGCTCCACCGAGAATTCATCGGTAATGTCCTTGGCCCACTTCAGGTGGGTCAGCCGGGCACGGCCTTCATCGTCCTCAGGCAGGCGGGAACAGGTATCTGAATGAATTACCATGCCGTTGCCAGAGTCCATCACACCAACCACCGGGTCCCCGGGAATGGGTTTGCAACAATTGGCAAAGCGTACCAAGAGCCCTTCGGTGCCGCGTATGGTGACGGCGCCCTGCTTGCTGTCCGGGGCATTTTCCAGGTTGGCCGGCGCGTCCATCACGTCATTGCCAGACACCAACTGACGGGCCACCAGATAGGCCATACGGTTACCCAGACCAATATCGCTGATCAGATCATCAAAGCTGTTGACCTGGTTGTGATTAACCACCGCCTGTTTCTGAGCATCGCTGATATCCGACAGTTTGGCACCAAAACCCTTGAGCGAACGTTTGAGCAGGGTGCGACCCAGCTCCATGGACTCGGTCCGCTTACGGGTTTTGAGCACATGCCGAATACTGCTTCGGGCTTTGCCGGTCACCACGAAGCTGAGCCAGGCAGGATTCGGGCGGGCGCCAGGCGCGGTGATGATTTCCACCGTCTGCCCGCTTTGCAGCGGTTGACTCAGAGATGCCAGATTGCGATTGATCCGACACGCCACAGAGGCATTGCCGATATCGGTATGGATTGCATAGGCGAAGTCCACCGGGGTGGCCCCGCTTGGCAGCTCCATGATCCGGCCCTTGGGCGTAAACACATAGATCTCGTCCGGGAACAGGTCAACCTTGACGTGTTCAATGAACTCCATGGAATCATCCGCGCGTTCGCGCATTTCCATGAGCCCCTTCACCCACCGATCTACCCGGGATTGATTGATGGTGGTCACGCCGGAGGCTTCGTTTTTGTACATCCAGTGGGCAGCAATACCATTGTTGGCAATGTGCTCCATTTCCTCGGTCCGGATCTGGATCTCGATGTTCACGTGCATGCCGAACAGGGTGGTATGGATGGACTGATAGCCATTCGACTTGGGCATGGCAATGTAGTCCTTGAAACGCCCGGGCAGGGGTTTGTAAAGACTGTGTACGGCGCCAAGTATGCGATAACAGTTGTCCTCGGTATCCGTAATAATCCTGAACGCATACACATCCATGATTTCATGGAAGGATTTCTGCTTGAACTTCATCTTGTTATAAATGGAGTTCAGGTGTTTCTCCCGCCCCAGAATGCGGCCCGGAAGCCCACGCTCCTCCAGCTTTTCCTGCAGCTTTCCCCGGATGTCTTCAATGATCTCCCGGTGACTGCCACGAAGCTTCTCCACCGCCTTGGAAATGTACTTGGCGCGCATGGGATAGAGCGAGGAAAAGCCCAGATCTTCAAGCTCGGTACAGATGGAATGCATGCCCAGGCGATTGGCAATGGGCGCATAGATATCAAGGGTTTCAGTGGCGATACGCAGGCGCTTCTCGTACGGCATTGGGCCAAGGGTGCGCATGTTGTGCAGACGATCCGCCAGCTTCACCAGAATCACCCGGATATCCTTGGCCATGGCCAGGGTCATCTTCTGGAAGTTTTCCGCCTGGGCCTCCGCCCGGGAGCGGAACTCAATCTGGGTCAGCTTGGAGACTCCATCTACCAGCTCGGCCACATCCTCTCCAAACTGTTCTGCCAGCGCATCTTTTGGAATGCCGGTATCTTCAATGACATCGTGAAGCATGGCTGCCATCAGGCTCTGATGGTCGAGCCGGAGGTCGGCAAGAATTCCGGCCACAGCCAGGGGGTGGGTAATATAACGGTCGCCGCTTTTACGCATCTGGCCTTCGTGGGCCTGCTCGGCGTAATAGTAAGCCCGTCGCACCTGATTGATGCGATTGGTATCGAGGTAGGAACTGAGCTCTCTGGCCAGTTCTTCTACCGTTGCCTCTGCTGCGACCACCGCGCCTCCATCGTTCTCAGTGTACCGGGGACAAAAAAGCCCGAATGCGTGCATCCGGGCTTCCGTTGTCCTTCCTGGCAGGTTCTATAGTTACACTATAAAACTGCGGAGGCAGATTTCAATGCTTCTCAATTACCGGCACGTATTTTTACGCATCGCCGGCAACCGGACGAACTCAGTCGTCGTCTTCTTCCAGCAGAAGATCGCGGGTCACCTTGCCTTCTGCAATCTCACGCAGGGCAATAACGGTCGGCTTGTCATTCTCTTCCGCAACCATCGGCTCGGCACCCTTGGTGGCGATCTGGCGGGCGCGTTTGGTGGCCAGCATGACCAGCTGGAATCGGTTATCTACGTTTTCCAGACAATCTTCAACGGTAACTCGTGCCATTATCTTCCCCGAACAAAAAGAATCACTGATTTAGCAGACCGCGTAGTTTACTGGCCCCGGCTCAATTTGTATACAGTGAAAACCACCATCACCCGTGAGCGGACAAGTCCCGCAGCAACTCACCGTAGCGAACCTGCTGGGTGGCCATTTTCAGCCGCTGACTGCGGACAATGGCCAGCAGATCAGCTAATGCCACGGCAAAGTCATCGTTGACCACCAGGTAATCAAACTCGACCGCGTGCCGGCACTCTTCCTCCGCCTCCGACAGCCGCCGTTCGATGACTTCCGGCGCATCAGTACCACGGCCAACAAGCCGCTGGCGCAGGATTTCAGCCGAGGGCGGCACAATGAAAATGCTCACACATTCCGGAATCAGCCGGCGCACCTGTTCCGCCCCCTGCCAGTCAATCTCCAGGATCACATCCTGCCCGGTAGCGAGAGTTTCCCGCACCCACACCTGGGAAGTGCCATAGTAGTTGCCGAAAACATCCGCATGCTCCAGGAAATCACCCCGGGCAATCATGGCCTCGAACTCATCCCGGCTGATGAAGTGATAGTTCACGCCATCCTGCTCTCCATCGCGCATAGGGCGAGTGGTGTGGGATACCGACACCCCCAACTGGGAATCCTGACGGAGCATTTCCGACACGAGGCTGGTCTTGCCCGCGCCGGAAGGAGCGGAAATCACAAACAGGGTACCCTGCCCACCGGCCTGCTTCATGGCTTGAAGACTCCTGAACAACAGTTTGCGGCCAACACGCATGGCCAGAAAGCGGCAAATTATACGGGGTTTGACTTATCTCCGCATCCCGGCCCGGGTTCAGCTGTTAGTATGACCGAAAACACCCACAGTAAACGGATACCGACATGGAAAAACTCCTGATCATCATGGACCACCACCATAAAGACCAAACCGCCCTCGCCCGTGGCGTGGCACTGGCCCGGGCAACGGGCGCAGCGGTGGAGGTCGTGGCGTTTGTGCATGAATACCTGGATGCCCTGCCGGGCGACCCGGAGGTGCAACAACGTGCCAGGCAGGCACTCATGGAGCATCGCCAGAAATGGCTGGAACAGATGCTGGCGCTGGCCGATTGCAATGATCTGAAGATCCATGCCCGAACGGTCTGGGAAAAACACATTCACCTGTGGGTAATTGCCCAATGCCAGAAAGAGAAAATCGGCGCCGTGGTGAAAACCGGCCATCGCTCAGAAACCTTCCTGTATACCCCAACCGACTGGCACCTGATTCGCGAATGCCCGGCACCGGTGATGCTGGTGGCTGAGAAAAAATGGAACAAGGCTTGCCCGATTTTAGCGGCGGTGGACCTGAGTTCCGACAAGCCCGTGAAGAAAGCCCTGAACAATCGCATTATTGATCGCGCGTGGCATCTGGCAAAGGCTCTGGGAACGGAGCTGCACCTGGTGCACGCGCTTCATACATCGGTGGTTCTGGCGGACCTGGACATCATTGACCCGGTGGCTCACGCCAGAAAACGGGAAGCGGCGCTGAAACCGCACATTGAGCACCTGTGCCACACCTGGCACCTGACGCCGGAACAGGTCCACATCGAATCTGGCCCTGCTCAAAAGATCATCCCGAGCGTTGCCAACAGGATCAAGGCCGACATGGTCGTCATCGGCACCACCGGCAAAACCGGCCTGGCTGCCCGGGTCATCGGCAACACGGCCGAAAAGGTGCTCACGCATTTGCGGACCGACCTGCTGGCCATCAAGCCGGCGGAGTAAACCGCACGAACGCCGGGGTGGCACCAACCGCCCCGGCTCATACCTCACTCCAGATTCTGCACCTGCTCGACGAATAAAAATTAAAAAGCATTTATAAACAGTTGCTTGGTGTATTTTTCACAGCCATCGCCGCTCAATACTACCCATTTTACTACCCATGGATAGAAACTCTATCTCTGAGCAGTCCGCGTAGTTACTACCCATGATTATAAACTGGGATAATAGGGAAACTGGGAATCTCGCCCGGATATTTGTTTGTCGACAAAAATGATGTGGGTCAGCCTAATTGCTGTGGTTCGTGCGTAAGGTACAGCTTCAGATGTGGGTCTACAAAGATCTCGCTCAGTCTCAATTCAATGATCAAGAATGAGTGAGCCAACTGGCGTGGAGCAATCCAAGACGTGAAAAAGTTCATGAAAGCAGGTATTCGAGGCGTCCCCGCTGCGATTGTCATTGGGCTGGGCGTTTGGGCCGGGTGGCATTTTCAACCGCAGGACTTGCCCGACGGATTCGCCGCCGGAAACGGTCGGATCGAGGCGGTTGAGATCGATATCGCGGCCAGGACCGCAGGCCGGATCCGGGAGATCCTGGTCAACGAGGGCGACTTCGTCCGCGCCGGCCAGGTCTTGGCGAAAATGGACACGGCCGTCCTGGAAGCGCAGCTCCGGGAGGCCGAGGCGCAGTTGCAACGGGCGCTCATCGGCATCGAGACCGCGCAAAGCCTGGTGACCCAGCGCGAGGCCGAGAGGCAGGCCGCCGAGGCGTTTATAGCCCAGAGGAAGGCCGAGCTCGACGCCGCGCAAAAACGGCTTGTCCGTACCCGGGAGCTCGCCTCAAAAAATGCCGCCTCCGAGGCGCAGCTCGATGACGACCGTGCCGCGGCCGCGGCGGCGAAGGCTGCGGTCGGTGCCGCGGAGGCGCAGGCGGCGGCCGCGCAAGCCGCCATAGGGCGGGCCAGGTCGGATGTCATTGCCGCGGAGGCCTCGGTGGAAGCGGCGCGGGCCACCCTCCAGCGCATTCAGGCGGATATCGACGACAGCGTGCTGAAATCGCCGCGTGACGGGCGCGTCCAGTACCGCGTCGCTCAGCCCGGCGAGGTTCTCTCCCCGGGCGGCGTGGTGCTGAACATGGTCGATCTCACCGATGTGTACATGACCTTCTTCCTGCCGACGGAACAGGCCGGGCGGGTCGCGCTCGGGGCCGAGGCGCGGCTCGTGCTCGACGCCGCTCCACAATACGTGGTCCCGGTCGAAATCTCCTTCGTCGCGGACGTCGCACAGTTCACGCCCAAGACGGTGGAGACGCAAGAAGAGCGCCAGAAGCTGATGTTCCGCATCAAGGCGCGGATTGCCCCGGACCTGCTCAGAGAGCACCTCCTCCAGGTCAAGACCGGCCTGCCGGGCATGGCCTATGTGCGGCTCGACCCGCGGGTGGATTGGCCGCCTGAACTGCAGACGAGACTGCCGCAATGAGCCGGGGGGAGCATGCACAGATCGAGGATGGCGGGGGGGGCTGCCGCGCCGGTTGCCCGCCTGCGGGATGTGTCCCTGCGCTACGGCAAGGCGCGTGCCCTCGACGAGGTCACTATCGACATCCCGGCGAACTGCATGGCCGGGTTGATCGGCCCGGACGGGGTCGGCAAGTCAAGTCTGTTGGCGCTGATCGCAGGCGCCCGCGCGGTCCAGACGGGACAGGTCGCAGTGCTCGGCGGCGATATGGCCGATGCGCGCCATCGCCGCCGAGTCGGCCCGCGTATCGCCTACATGCCGCAGGGCCTGGGACGGAACCTCTATCCGACACTCACGGTATTCGAGAACCTCGACTTCTTCGGGCGCCTGTTCGGGCATGACGGCGGCGAACGGGAGCGCCGCATCGAGGCGCTGACCGGGGCCACCGGGCTCAAGCCGTTTCTCGATCGGGCGGCGGGCAAGCTGTCCGGGGGATGAAGCAGAAGCTCGGCCTCTGCTGCGCGCTGATCCACGACCCGGACCTGCTCATCCTCGACGAGCCGACCACCGGTGTCGACCCCCTCTCACGACGCCAGTTCTGGGAGTTGATCGCCGGCATCCGTCGTTCCCGGCCCGGCATGAGCGTGCTGGTGGCCACGGCCTATATGGAGGAGGCGGCACGTTTCGACTGGCTGGCGGCGATGGACGATGGGCGGGTGCTGGCCAGCGACACGCCCGAAGGCCTGCTGCACAGCACGGAGGCGGAGTCGCTGGAGGCAGCCTTCATCCGGCTGCTGCCGGAAGACAAGCGCCGGGATTATCGGGCGGTCGAGATTCCGCCTCGGCCGGAAGACGATGGCGATGCCGCCATCGAGGCCCGGGACCTGACCATGCGCTTCGGCGAGTTCACCGCGGTCGATCATGTGAACCTGCGTGTCCCACGGGGTGAGATCTTCGGTTTTCTCGGCTCCAACGGCTGCGGCAAGACCACGACCATGAAGATGCTGACCGGCCTCCTGCCGCCGAGCGAAGGCCGCGCCTGGCTGTTCGGACACGAGGTGGACCCGCACGACCTCGCGACCCGGCGCCGGGTCGGCTACATGTCCCAGTTTTTCTCGCTCTACACCGAGCTGACGGTGCGGCAGAACCTGCAGCTGCATGCCCGGCTGTTTCACGTGCCCGTTGCCGAGGTTTCAGGGCGAGTGGACGACATGGTTGAACGTTTCGATCTGGCGGCTGTGATCGACAGCCTGCCGGGCCGGCTGCCCCTCGGCCACCGGCAGCGCCTGTCCCTGGCGGTCGCCATGATCCACAAGCCCGAGATGCTGATCCTCGACGAGCCCACCTCAGGTGTCGACCCGGTGGCGCGCGACTCCTTCTGGCGCAGGCTGGTCGAGCTGTCGCGCCGTGACGGGGTGACCATCTTCATCTCCACCCACTTCATGAACGAGGCTGAGCGCTGCGACCGCATCTCGCTGATGCATGCGGGCCGGGTGCTGGTCACCGACACGCCGGCGAATATCGTGCAGCAGCGGGGCGCAGAGACCCTGGAAGAGGCATTCGTCGCGCATCTGGAGGAGGCGTCGGGGGAGGGCGAAGGCGGAGAGGAGCAAACAGCGTCGCTCGATACGGTTAACGCGTCGGCAGGCCATGGCGAACCCCAGGGCTGGCGGCGCATGTTCGATCCCCGGCGCATGATCAGCCACGCCCGGCGTGAAGGGTTGGAGCTGCGCCGCGATCCCATCCGGCTGACGCTGGCGCTGCTCGGCAGCGTCATCCTCATGTTCGTGATGGGCTATGGGATCAGCCTCGATGTTGAGGATCTCACCTTTGCGGTGCTGGATCGCGACCAGACCACCGTCAGCCGCGACTATACGCTCAACCTCAGCGGCTCCCGGTACTTCGTCGAGCGGCCGCCGATCACCGATTATGCCGATCTTGACCGGCGAATGCGCGAAGGCGACATCAGTCTGGCGATCGAGATCCCGCCGGGCTTCGCGCGCGACATTGCCCGGGGCCGGCGGGTCGAGACCGGCGCCTGGATCGACGGCGCCATGCCGACACGGGGCGAGACCGTCCGCGGCTATGTGCAGGGGATTCATGCCCACTGGCTGGCGACCAAGGCGCGCGAGGCCGGCTACGGCGAGGCTTTGGCGGGGCTCGTCAATATCGAGACCCGGTTCCGCTATAACCCGGACGTCAAGAGCCTGGTGGCAATGGTACCGGCGGTGATCCCGCTGCTGCTCATGCTGATCCCGGCCATGCTCGCGGCGCTCAGCGTGGTGCGCGAGAAGGAGCTCGGCTCGATCACCAACTTCTACGTCACGCCCACTACGCGGCTCGAGTTCCTGCTCGGCAAGCAGTTCCCTTACGTGGTCCTGTCCTTCCTGAGCTTCCTGCTGCTCACGCTGCTCGCGGTGACCGTCTTCGGCGTGCCGCTGAAGGGCAGCTTCCTGACGTTGGCGGTGGGTGCGCTGCTCTATATTGGTGCCGCCACGGCCGTGGGGCTGCTGATCTCCACCTTCATGCGCAGCCAGATCGCGGCGATCTTCGGCACGGCAGTGCTCACCATCCTGCCGGCGGCGAACTTCTCCGGCATGATCGACCCGGTCTCGTCCCTGGAAGGGATGGGCCGGCTGATCGGCGAGGTCTATCCGACCACGCATTTCCTGACGATCGCGCGCGGCACCTTCTCGAAGGCCCTCAACTTCTCCGACCTGCATGGCGCCTTTCTCCCACTGGCGCTGGCCGTGCCGGTCCTGATCGGGCTGTCCGCCGCGCTGCTCAAGAAGCAGGAGCGATAGTCTATGCGCCTTGCCAATATTTGCCATCTCGGTGTCAAGGAGCTGCGCAGCCTTGTCCGCGACCCGATCATGCTGGTGCTGATCGTCTACGCCTTCACCGTTTCCGTCTACACGGCGGCCACGGCCATGCCGGAGACCCTCAACAAGGCGCCGATCGCGGTGGTGAATGAGGATCGCTCGCCGCTGTCCTGGCGCATCGTCAGCGCCTTTTACCCGCCGTACTTTGTTCTCCCCGAGGTGATCGAGCAGGCCGAGATGGACGCCCGCATGGATGCCGGCCTCGACACCTTCGCTCTTGACATCCCGCCCAACTTCCAGCGTGACCTGCTGGCAGGGCAGCGGCCCACGGTCCAGCTCAACGTCGATGCCACGCGCATGAGCCAGGCATTTACCGGCAGCGGCTATATCCAGACCATCGTCACCGACGAGGTGCGCGCCTTCGCGCAGCGTTATCGCGAGGTTCCGGAGTTGCCGGTCGATCTGGCGCTGCGGATGCGCTTCAATCCCCAGCTCAACAAGTCGTGGTTCGGCGCCATCATGCAGGTCATCAATAACGTGACCATGCTCTCCATCGTCCTCACCGGCGCGGCGCTCATCCGTGAGCGCGAGCACGGCACCGTCGAGCATCTGCTGGTCATGCCGGTCACGCCTTTCGAGATCATGAGCAGCAAGGTATGGGCGATGGCGCTGGTCGTCCTTGCCGCCACCGCCTTCGCACTGACTGCGGTGGTGCAGGGTTGGCTGTCCGTGCCCATCGAAGGCTCGCTCGCGTTGTTCCTGGTCGGGACTGCGCTGCATTTGTTCGCGACCACCTCGATGGGCATCTTCCTGGGCACCGTCGCCCGGTCCATGCCGCAGTTTGCCTTGCTGCTGATGCTGGTGCTGCTGCCGCTGCAGATGCTCTCCGGGGGCTCGACGCCGCGCGAGAGCATGCCGGAGGCCGTCCAGTACATCATGCTCGCCGCGCCCAACACCCACTTTGTAATGCTGGCCCAGGCCATTCTGTATCGTAGCGCGGGCCTCGCCACCGTGTGGCCGCAATTCCTGGCCATCGCCGTTATCGGGAGTACCCTTTTTGCCTTGGCCCTGACCCGCTTCCGGCGAACACTCAGCACCATGGCCTGACGGACCTGATGCATGGCAGCGTGGAGTTGCGCCGGGCACACTCCGACTAGAACCAGTTATTCAGCAGAATCCCCACGCCAAACCGCTCGATACGCTCGTTATAATCAATCAGACTCTCCCCATACCCGTTGTAGTACTGGAAAAAGCCCTTCATCGTATCCCCCATCGGGAAACTGTACCCGAACTCCACCGACGTCCGATTGGTAGAACGCATATTGTTCAAAAGCTTCAGCGAGAACGTGCGGTCCTCTGTCAGCTTGTAAACCGCGTGGTAACTACCATGTCCGAGATACTTCTCGATATCCGAGTTGTCGTCATCGCTGCCACTCTCCGGCAGCCGGAACCAGGGGTTAACCATAAACAGCCAGCGGTCATAGCTGTAAGCCGCGGTGCCCATGATCCGGTTCCAGCTGCGCGACCGGGGTTCTGATTGACCGTTAGACTGGTGATTGAAGCTCAGAGACACCGCACTCAGAGTGCCAGGCCCAAGATCCCAGTCCAGCCGGTGCCGGAAGAAAATCTCGGGCTCGTAGTTGGTTTCACGGAAGGGAGCGGAGTCTTTGGTGTTGTACACCTGCCAGTAGGACTGCTGGGTATAGCCAAACCAGAAGGTGGTTCGATCATCAAAAATGCCAGTCAGCAGTGGAATCTTGAAACTGATCTGGTATTTCGCCTCTTCCTCTTCCAGAGCGAAGTCATAGCCGGCGGGGCCCAGTCTCGGGCTGGTGGGCCTTGGGTTAGGGTCGTCCACATAGGTGAATGGCAGGATGTAGTTGGGGCGGTGGGTCACAAAACTGCCGGTGAATGAAAAAATTGCCTTCTCCGCGGTCAGGTAATTATCCACCAGGGCTGTCATCAGACCGGTGTCTGAGTCGTCCTCAAGAGCATCGCTGACGATCTGCTCCCGCCGGGCATCATCAGCCACCGGAATAGCGGCTTCCTCATCCGCCTGCTGTAACGTGTCTTCGTCCGCCGCTTTTCTGGCGGCAATGGGGTCATTCTGGGCGTCATAGCAGGCAAGTCGCTGGATGCCGTCCCGGATCAACGCACAGTTAACGGTTTCTTTCTGTTCATCCGGTGCAGCCTGAGCTGCCACCGTGGGGCTGGCCATCGCGAACATCAGCGTAAGCGCCCAGGCTGCTGAAAAACCGTAAGGATATCTTTTCATCGCGTCTTCTCAATTGGCAGCGGTCAGGCTGATCCAGGTGTTGGCAATGCTGCAAATCCGGACCCCAGCAGGCTCAATGCCAGCAGAAGAAAAATCAGCTTGTGCCGGATGTTAGCTTAACCGCTGGCTGACACAACCCAGCACAGGTACATAACGTCTGTTTCTTCGCCGTGAAGCAGGCTGCGAGCCTGGTGCATTTCCGGATCGCGTTTTCTGGCCCGGTTTTTCGTGGACGGCGATGCGGCAAGCAGCGTCGCGTCCACCACGGTGCCCTCGCGTAGCATCAGCCCCTGCCCAGCCAGATGAGCGTTGATCGCCTCAAACAGCTTGCCGGTGAGCCCTTCGCGCTCCAGCAATCGGCGACACTTGAGCAAGGTGGTCGCATCCGGTGCTGACTCCCGGCCAAGGTCAATGCCAACGAAACGCCGGATCGCCTGATTGTCGTAAATCGCATCCTCGATGCCTTGGTCCGAGAAGCCAAAGCACTGTTGGGGCCACTAACATACAGCCGCAACATTCGTCCCAGGCCCATGGGTGGGCGCCCCCGGCCCACCGCCTTTGGGGTAAAACGCTTCCAGTTACGCTTCCAGCGCATCCCACGGAGGCCTGCACGGTCCCCAGTTTGAGCGAACCGGCAATGTGAATAATGTCATCCCAGTGCTATTCGATCTTGTATTGACGCAACTCCGGGCCAGCTCATCAAAGAGTTCGACAACATGGGTGTGGCTATCCGGTTCCTCGACGATGGGATCAGCACCGAGGGGATCATGGGCAAGATGGTAGTCACCATCCTGTCGGCCGTGGCCCAAGCCCGAGCGTCAGCGCATACTGGAACGCACCAACGAGGGCCGCCTGGAGGCCAAGGCCAAAGGGGTCAAGTTTGGCCGTAAACCCAGGGTGGACAAGGATAGAGTCCGTGCCCTGCACAGCCAGGGAGTGGGGGCTACGGAGATCGCCAGGAGGTTAAAGATAGGCCGGTCAACAATCTATAAAATACTGGCATCTGACCAAACGCAGTGATTTTGCTAATATCTACAGCTTGACTGTATCGCATTTGAGATACAAAGTAGAGTTACGCATGACAAACGGAGAATTCATCATGGCTCACACTTCAATGCTGCACGTTCGTGTGGACGACGAGCTGAAGGCTGATGCAGCGGAAAAGCTCGCCAGCTTCGGCTTGACGGTATCAGATGCCGTCCGCATCCTTCTAACCCGCGTAACCAAAGAGGGCGGATTGCCCGTTGGGTTAACGGCTGATCCGGAAGCCCATGACGCCTGGTTCCGCGATAAAGTGAAAGAGGCCCTGGCTGATGCCCGACCTACCGTTCCTCATCAACAGGTAATGGATGAGGCACAAGCGTTGATCGACAGAAAGCGTCGCCGTGCCTGAACTGGAATGGCTGGAACTGGCTCGTACCGATCTGCTAGGGATTGTCGATTACATCTCTGATGACAATCCCGATGCAGCACAGCGCGTAAAAGATGATATCGAGATGAAAGCTGAAAAGCTGCCGGAGTTCCCCACAATAGGCCGCCCTGGTCGGGTTGAAGGGACCCGGGAACTCGTCGCCTGGTCGAACTATATCCTCGTGTACCAGGAGGATGCCTTGACGGTACGAATACTGCGCGTGTTACATGCTGCGCAGCAGTGGCCGCCAACCGATTAACACCTGAATCAAGGGCTTTCTCCTCAGCCTAGCCGGCGAAGACCTTGATGAAGACCCTGCGACATATTCCTTGACAACTACCGGTCCGCAACGGCCACCAGCAGGCTGCATGGCGCGTGGGCGAGCAGCGAAGCGCCGACGGAGCCGTGCCACCACCGGGCCATCGCGCTCTGTTCACGGTGACCGACCACGACCAGATCCGCGCCGACCTCGTGCGCCATTCGGCCGATCTCCTCGGCGGGGTTGCCCGCAGCGAGGCGCGTGTCGACGGAAAGCCCCGCCCGCCGCAGCGCTTCCGCGCCCTCCGTCAGCACGCGGCGCACTTCCTGATATTCTCGCTCCGGCAGGTCTGAGGGGGCCGCCGCTTCAGCGAGCGCGACACCCAGTTCATGGGCGACGACGGCGAGGAGATAGACACGAGCCTGGCAAAGCGAAGCCAGCTCGGCCCCCTGATCCAGCGCCTCACGGCCTTGCCGGCTGCCGTCATAGGCCAGGAGGATCGTCCGGTACATCGTGGTGCTCCTTTGTGTGATCGGGATGGATCGCCTTTCCCGGTCCTCTGCTCTAGACAGTGCAGCCTTCGGGTGCTACATCCCTCGCTATTTGATACATAGCTATCTATTGATTATAGTACAGCTACCTAATGATGCAGGCAATGAGATGACGAAGCCCCTCGACGATAAAGAACAATTCGGCCTTCGCCTCGGGCTGGTCGCCCGGCTGTGGCGCGCCGAAATCGACCGGCGGCTGGCCACCTTTGGCCTCACCGAGTCCCGCTGGTTGACCCTGTTACATCTCTCTCGCCTGCCCCAGGCGGCAACCCAGCGTGAATTGGCCGAGGCGGTCGGGGTGCGGGGGCCGACCCTGGTACGCACGCTGGACCGGCTGGAAGCCGAGGGGCTGATCGAACGCCGGACAGAAGCTAGCGACCGCCGCACCAAATCGGTTCACCTGCGCGCGGAGGCCGCCCCTGTTCTGGAACGCATCGAAGCAACCGCAGCGGCGGTGCGCGCGCAAATCTTCTCCGACCTATCCCAAGCCGAGGTAACGACTTGCCTGAAGGTCTTGGAGCAGATCGCCGGCAAGCTGGGCGGCACGCCAAGGGCGATGCGGCTTGCGGACGAAGACCGATGAGGGGTAGGCCGTGGACCAGCATGTGACCCATCTCGAACGCCAGGGCGACGATCCGGAAACCGATCTGCGCACAGTCCCCGACAAGGAGACGGAGGCTGGGTCAGAGGCGGTTTCACCTCCTGTCCGCACCCGGCCATGGCGACGGTATGGCGCGATTCTGGCGGCGCTGATCGTTCTCGGAGGAGGCGGCTGGTGGTTGTATCAGCAGTTCACCCATGTCTTTGTGACGGACGCCCGTGTCGCCGCGGACATTGTTGCCATGAGCAGCCGGGTTCCCGGTTGGGTGACGGCGCTCGAAGTGACCGAGGGGGATGCCGCGCAGAGAGGCAGGGTTTTGATGCGGATCGACGACCGGGAAAGCCGCCTCCGCGTCGAGGAGCTTGCCGCGCAACTCGCCGGGATTGCCCGCCGCCGCGAGGAAATCGAAGCGCGCATCGCTCTCACCGACCGTCAGACGCAAAGTCGTATTACCGCCAAACAGGCAGCGGTGAGGGCTGCGGAGGCCGCGTTGGCAGGAGCGACGGCGCAACGCGATCTTGCCAGGCAGGACAATGACCGGGCGGAGAAGCTGGCGCCGAGCGGCGCCATCAACCGTGCGCGCCTGGACCAGACGCGGGCGGCGCTGGAGACGGCAAAACAACAGGCGTTCAGTGCCCAGGCGGACTTGGAAAATGCCCGCGCCGCCCTTGCCGAGGCTGAAGCCGCGCGCGGGGAAGTCACGGTGCTCCACACCCAGCTCGCCGAACTCGGCCCGGAGGAACAGCGGCTGCATGCACAAAAGTCCCGGGCGGCGCTCGACCTCGAAGACCGCACCCTCGTCATGCCATTCGACGGCGTTGTGGACCGGGTCTTCGTGGACAAGGGCGAATACGTCACCCCCGGCCAGCGTTTGCTAATGGTGCATGACCCGCAGCGGGTGCGCGTCGAGGCGAACGTCAAAGAGACCGACATCCGATTCTTCCGGCCGGGAAAGACCGTGACGATCACTGTCGATGCCCTGCCAGGTCGGCGCTTCGAGGGCACGGTCACGCGCGTCGGGCAGGCCGCCACCAGCGAGTTCGCCCTGCTGCCCAACCCCAACCCGAGCGGCAATTTCACCAAGATCACCCAGCGCCTGCCAGTGCGCATCGCGGTGCAGCAGGACGGCGGCGAACTCAAGCCGGGTATGATGGTGGAGCTGGAGGCGAGAGCCGATGACTAGCGCGCCCCGGCCGGACAGTATCGAGGGGCTATTCGCCCGCTTCGGCCCGTCCTATCGCTGGCTGGTCACGGCGACGGTCATGATGGGCACGATCGCCACTATCCTGACCGCCACCATCGTCAATGTAGCCCTGCCGGATATCATGGGCGCTTTCGGCATGGGCCAGGACAAGGCGCAACTTCTCTCCACCGGCTTCCTCGCCGCAATGACCGGGACCATGCTGCTGAATGCCTGGATGGTCGAGACCCTCGGCCAGCGCGCGACCTTTATGCTGGCGCTAACAGTCTTTATCGCCGCCTCCGCCATGGGCGGGCTCGCCCCCGCCGAGGGCGTGCTGATCCTGGCCCGTGTTTTACAAGGCGGCGCGGCCGGCATCCTCCAGCCGCTCGCCATGCAGACGATCTTCCTGGTCTTCCCGCCGGAGAAACGCGGGTCGGCCATGGGAATTTACGGCATTGGTGTGGTGCTGGCCCCGGCGCTTGGCCCGACGCTTGGCGGCATCATGGTCGACAGCTTCAGCTGGCGCTATGTCTTCTTCATGGCCGTGCCCTTCTGCTTCATCGGCCTGTTTATGGCCGCGATCTTGATGCCGGGGCGCGCAACCTCCGGTCCGCCGCGCAAATTCGACTGGATCGGCTTTGGACTGATGACGGTGTTTCTCGTGACCCTGCTCAACGGGTTGTCGAACGGGCAGCGTGACGGCTGGATCTCCGACCCCATCCTGCGCGACTTCGCCATCGCCCTGGTCGCGGGCATCGGCTTCATCGTCTGGGAGCTGCGCACGTCCGCACCCATGCTCAATCTCAAGCTCTTCACGAACCGGGTCTATGCGGGCGCCTCCGTCGTGGCCTTCATTTTCGGAGCAGGCATCTTCGGTTCGACCTTCCTGATCCCGCTGTTCGTCCAGACGATCCAGGGCTACACGCCGACCCGCTCGGGCCTGCTGCTAATGCCGGCGGGGCTGATTCTGGCCCTGGTCTTCCCCATCGCGGGGCGGCTGACTGACAGGACACCCGCCTATGCCACGGTCATGTTTGGGCTTGTGATTTTCGCGTTGTCATCGTTTCTTATGAGCAACGTGGATACCAATACCTCGTTCTGGCTGTTCGCCTGGTGGATCATGCTGGGGCGTATCGGCCTTGGTTTCATCATGCCGAGCCTGAACGCCGGCGCCCTCAAGGCGCTCCCCATGACGCTACTCAGTCAGGGCTCCGGCGCCATCAACTTCGTGCGCCAACTCGGCGGGGCGTTTGGTGTCAACCTGCTCTCCATCGCTCTGGAGCGGCGATCTCAGCTCTACGTAGACAGCTTCACGGCGGCACAGCATGCAGGCAACAGTGCAACGACCGCTATGCTGCACGAAGTAACCGGCTTGCTTGCACAGGCTGGCGTGCCGGAAGCGATACGCCAGGCCGGGGCGATGAACTATCTTGGCCGCGTGATCTACAGCCAGGGCAACATGCTGGGGTACCGGGACAGCTTCTTTATCGTCGGCGCGATCTTCCTGGCCGCCCTTGTTCCGGCGCTGATGATGCGCCGGAGGTCCACGCCTCCGGCGCTGCAGGCAAGTGAGGCCATGCGTCACCCGCCATCGTCGCAGAACGCGATCCAGCAGAGTCGGTGACGCACGTGTCAAGGGGCCACCTCACGAAACGGAAAATAGCGTACGTTAAGCCTCTCGCGGCGTGCGGAGCGGGCCACACCGGGCAATGACAGCCGGGAAGCGCTAGAGGGGTATGACCAGTGGCAGGAGGAAAGGGCCACTTGAAATATATAGATGCCTAATGTTTATACTATAAAGTTGTTTCACCCGATTCTGACCAACCAACCATGAGATACGCCCATGAAAATCGTTAAAGTTCAGGACATCATTGGTACCGAGCGTGAAGTCAGCGACAAGCAGTGGACCAGCCGCCGCCTGCTGCTCAAGAAGGACGGAATGGGATTTTCCTTCCACGAAACCATCATCAAGGCAGGCTCCGAGCACACTTTCTGGTACAAGCACCACCTGGAAGCCGTTTACTGCGTTGCCGGTAACGGGCGCATCAAGGACCTCGCCACGGGTGAAGTTCACGAGATTACCGACGGTACCCTCTACGCCCTGGACAACCACGACAAGCACACCCTGTACGGTGGCACCGAGGACATGCGCCTGATCTGCGCCTTCAACCCGCCGGTGACCGGCCAGGAAGTCCATGACGAGGACGGCGCCTACCTGTCGGACAGCAGCGATAACTGATCCGACTGACTGCCGATCTGATCGCTGGGACACTGCCAGAGCGACTGCTGGCGGTAGCGCTGTTGCTTTGACTGGTACGTCCATGCCGGCGAATCCAGATCATGCCTGGACACCTTTATTGATGACACCGTCCATAGCGATCTGCCAGATAAAATCACCAATGGCGTCGAGTGAATGGACTCCGTTCCGGTCGAACCAGGTTGCAACCCAGTTGAGCGCCCCAAGGCCGATCAGGCGAAGCAAACGGCCGTCAACATTCTGCCGGACCACGCCCTGCGCAATCATTGTTTCGAGGATACCGGCCCACAGGGACTCGTACTGGTCACGCAGTTCGATGATTTCCTTACTAGCCTCCGGGCCCAGCGCCCGCCATTCAAACAACAGCACGTAAACCGCATCCGAACCTAACAACAGGGCTCGCAGATGTGCGTTGATACAAAGACGCAAACGCTCAACCGGGTCGTCCGAGCTGGCGTAAGCCGACTCGACCTCTGCGGTAACCAGGTCGACTCCCCGGCGCATCAGCTCGACAAGCAGCGCTTCGGCAATCTACTTGAGCGACGTCCTTTCAAAACCTTTCTCACGAAAAAGCCTGGCTGAGTTAAAGACGATCTGTGGCGTCAAGAGGGCCAATGTTCCGAAAAAACAGTTTAAGTAAGCTTTTTTGCTGAACAGCATCTGACCGCCTCAACAAGCGCTGTATAGATGTACTGACCACAATAACGAGAAAACGGAGCATACTAATGCCTAAGACTCCCCTTTTTACTAAGGGCCCTACCTCTTGCCTTGCAATCGCAATTCTGTCCGCTGGGGGTTCTTTTCCCACTCAGGCCAGCATGGGCAATATCGGCACCACCTACGGGGTAATGGCAGCCGACGTGGCTACAGCGCAATCCCTGTCTATGTTCAACGATCAGGTGTCTGCCACTTACTATAACCCGGCTTATCTGACAAAAGATCCCCGGGGAGAGCTGACCCTAGGCCTGCTTCATGCAGAACAGGAACTGAGAGCGGATGGCCCCCTGCGGGATGGCGACGTACTCGCCGACTCACCGAGTCAGCATGTGCTCATCGGCATGAAAACAAATCTTTCTTCCTTGACCCGTTTTAAGCACCCCATTTACTTTGGCTTCATCGCGGGAGTAGAGAAGTATGGCAAGGAACTGCTGGCCTTCAGTTCAAACACATCAGAAAGCGGCCAGTTCATGGAGTATGGCAGGGAACCCCTGTTCCTCAATATCGGTGGTGCCACCAACATCTGGCGAGGTATTGACGCCGGAATCTCGGCAAGAGTCACCCTCGAAGCCACAGCCAAGCTGGATACGTTATCGAACCTGGCCGGTGAGACACGACGTGAGCGCCTGTCAGTCAATGCCGAACCCTCTGTAAAGTCGATTCTCAGTACCTCCATCGACTGGGGCAAAACTTTCTGCCCTGAAAGCGGCTGTTGGTTGAGCGGCTGGGAAACGGCCCTGGCTTACCGCGCAAAATCATCGGCTTCCACCAGTGTCGACGCAAACGTCATTGTCGACCAGACGATTCCCGACCCGGGGCTTGCGCTTGCGGTCACCACGATCGACTCCTTTCAGCCGGAAACCTGGGTCATTGGTACCCAGTATCAGGGTGACGGCTGGCGTATCGGGGGCAGCGTAGAACAACAGAACTGGTCAGAACTGGAAGATGAATTTGCCAGCGACACCATCAAGGATCAGAACCGCCTCTCCCCTGCTGCCCGCATGCAGTTTGACGACACCCTGATTCCCCGTCTCGGTGGCGAGTTTATGCTGAACGATAACTTCAGTTTGCGTGCCGGCGTCGCCTATGAAGAATCCCCTCTGAAAACCACCCGAAACCCGGAAATCAACTACCTGGACACAGACAAGATTTCTGTCGGGCTTGGCTTAAGCGCCACATTCAACCGCACCCGTCTTCTGGCCTACCCCGTTCGCGTGGACCTTGGTTACCAGTACCAGAAGCTGCAAGAGCGTGATTTCACCATTGTCGACTATAACGGCAATGAAGAAGACGTTACCGCAGACGGCGACATTCACGTGTTCAGCGGTTCGGTTACGCTGAAATTCTGAAGAGGTGCGGCATGAAAAAAACAACCATTGCATTGATTGTCACCACAGCACTCGCAGGCTGCGGGGGTAGCGGAGACAAGCAGACCGTTACCCGGGCTCCGACACCCGGATCGCTGACATTTACCTATCCGGCTGACAGTACGTCCCCCGGCGGCGATCAGCCCGGTGTCACGTCCACCGTCCCCACAACAGCACCGGTCTTCCTGCGCTTCAACAAGTCCATCGATACACCGCTGACTGACCTTCCCGATGTCCTGGTCCTGAAGGATGCCACCGGGAACGAGGTTACCCTCACCGACGTGATGTTCACTGGTGAAGACAAGATGGGGCTGGCGGCAAAGCCGGACACGGCGCTTGCGCCGGGAACCAGCTACACCCTGACCGCAGAGGGCCTTGAGGTTGGCGGCACACCGGTGTCACTGACCGCGGATGGCATCCGATTCAGGACAGCACCGGCCACATCCGGCCCGATTCTGAGCCAGACCGAAGGCACCGGATTTGAACTGGCGCGGACCATTCCGGACGGAGGAAGCGACTACCCCGTCACGGACTTTACGTCATTCCGGCTTCAGTTTACCGAGCCCGTCGACCCGCAATCGGTGGTTTACGGCGACACCATCCGCCTGACGGACCAGGCCGGTGAACCGGTGAATGCCGAAGTATACGTCAGGGGTCACCGGGTCACGGTGGACCCGGAAGGCTACCTGGACCCCACCAAAACCTATACCCTGAAAGTGACTACCGGCATCAAAAGCGCTCTGCTCGATGATGCCCTGTCCGAAGATCGCACACTGACCTTCAACCCGATCGACTCCCGCTCCCCGACGGGCAAGCGGCAGATTATGGCCCAGGCTGCTGAAACCCTGTCTGGCCAGCTACCGCTGACGGGCGAGGATTACAACTCGGTGAACCTGAGTTCTCCCCTTCTGGGCCCGGACAACCCGACGGCCGTCACCGGCACCGTGTTCGCGGAGCTGGGTTTTATTCCCAAATTTGAAGCGGCCGGCCAGAGCATTCCCCTGAGGATCGACCGGGGCACCCTGCTGACCGGGAGTTCCGTAGTGGTCAAGGTCGCCGGTGCCGTACCGGCCGGGTTTGAATCCGACGCCGTCGAGGTTCGCTTTCTCTCGGACGCCAATGGCTTCCTGATGCCCAATCCCTACACCGATGCAGTGGATGCACCCCGATCGCTCGAACTCTACGTCGATATGGCCCTCAATACCGGGAACACCATTGCCAACGGTGCCCTTGGCCAGCAGCTCATGCACGTGCAGCTGGTGGGTACCGCCATCGTCGAGGACGGCAAGCTGAGCATCGAAGCCGTTGGCGTTATTGAGCCGGACGTGATGGGCATTGACACGGCCTCAGGCCTGATCTCCTTCAAGCTGAACGGCTTCCGCAACGTCGAAGATGCCCCGCTGCAGGCCGGCTTCGCGGACACCGAAGCGCCCTTCATCAAGAGCTGGGTGCCCGGGGATGATAATCAGGACAAGCTTCGCCCGGGCGATAATCTGGTGGTCTACTTCAACGAACCGCTGCTCCCCTCATCCATCCATTCAGACAACATTCAGCTGGAAAAGAATGGAGTACCGGTTGATGCGAACCTGAAAGCCAATGGCGGCAGTGTTGTCATTGATCCCGTGGAGCCGTTGGAGCATGGTCCGGCCTACGTTCTCAGGCTCAATCCCGATGGTGCCTCGTCGCAAAACGGGTCCGGTTTGCGGGATCTGGCCGGAAACACCTTTGCCAGCCAGGTTGCCCTCCCCTTCCAACTCAGCCCGACCGAACCGGGCACGCCAACGGACCAGTCACCGCTTGCCCTGATAACCCACCCGGGGTTCCCCTGTGCCAAAGATATTACCGATACGAATGTCAGTAATGGTAACCAGGGACGTTGTACCGGGGGCAAAGACGATGACGACCTGCTACCCATTGGTCAACTCGAAACCGACAAGCCCATTATCGTCCGTTTCTCCCAGAACATGAACCCGGAAACCATCATCCCCGGCGACAGTCTGACCGTTGAAAGGCAAACGGATACTGGCCAATGGGAAGAACTTGGTACCTCCGAATACACCCTCACCACCGAGCCACGGTCCCTGACCATTACGCCCCTGGTTCCATGGGAGACAGGCAGGCTCTATCGCTATACGCTGAATGCCGCCAATGATGACAACTCAGTGATAAAGTCAACTGAGGGGCTGCCACTGCAAACCGTCCTGCTCACCCAGGGCAAATGGGATGCAGCCCACAGAACCGAGGGCGGCACGGCGCTGGTGAACTACTTCACCGGTATCGAGAAAAAGAATGCCACCTACCTGCCGCTGAGAAACCTGCCGGCGGCCGATGCCAATGCGGATCTGGACTATACAAAAGATCTTGAGGCCGGCTCTCAAGCAGGAGAAAGCGTTGCCAACGCGGTAGGCCTGGCATCCAATGGGGTCAGCTCACTGGATCCTCCTCAACAGGATTCTCTTGTTGTTGACGCTAACATTGGATGTGGATTCGCCACAGAGCAAGAAGGAGGAGATGGATCCCCCGACATCTGCCCCGAAGACAAGTTCATTTATCTGACAGCCATGCTCGATACCATCGTAGCAGGACAGCCGGACGACCAGGGCCGGGTACCGGTGGAAATTCTGCCCTCTGTGTTAGCCACCACATCCAGCGATGTGTGGGTCAAAATAGATACTCAACTGCTGGATGCGTTTGCAAGAATTGGGCTTGCAGACACCGGCATTGAGGCCGAAGAACTCATCCCGACCGGCCCGCTCATGATGCGCATGAGGTACCCAAGGGATGCCAGTGGCAATGTCGAACCGCTGAATGGCTTTCTCTATACCAATGATCAGGGTCAGTTTACCTTCGAGCTTAATCTGGACGTATACCTGGATGCCCCTTACCTCAATCCAAGCATTGGGCCGGCCTATCTTGACCATAACCTATACAGCTATCCTCTTGATTCCTTGACGGTAAGAGGGCCGGTGATATTTCTCCAGGATGGCCGTATACAGATCAAACTGGCCAATGTCGAGGCAGTCCCGATTGACGTTGAAGTGCGAGGAGATATTACGCTCACATCGGACAACGTCGATGGCCTCTGCAGCTTGGTTCCTGACCTTTGTAACCCGATCATCGATCTTCTGGGACTGAACGCAGACACCGTCATCCATCTTGAAATCCCGCAAGAGATGCTTTCTCTCACCTATCTCTCACCAACGACACAGCAGTAACCCCAAAAAGCCCTGGCTTACCAGCCAGGGCTTTTTGTTTGCCCGGCGAAGCCGGGCCGCCTGCCAGCGCCGCGAAAAGGTGGCACTCTCTGCCCATACACCCCTGCCCATACACCCCTGCCCATACCCCGGCTCCGCAACCAGCAGAGCACCGGTTACGTCTCACTATAAGAGTCCGCGCAGTCGCGCTTCAGTGACCGCCTGAACCCGGTTGGTTACTCCAAGTTCGCTGAAAATCTTCTTCAGATGCCATTTGACAGCATCCTCGGTCACAAGAAGCCGCTCAGCGATCGCTTTGTTGGTCATTCCATTACTTATGCACTTCAGTATGGAAATCTGCCTGACCGTGATAACGGAGTCGGTATGTCCCGGTACCGGTGCAGCGCTGAGGTCGCCTGCCCGGACTTCCGGGTCCTTTGTAGTGGCTGCTTCAGCGGTGTCCGGCAGGTCATCAAAAAGATTCCGGGCAAGGGGACTCAGGGAAAGCAGCGCTTCTTTTATCCACAGCGGTGTAAAGTGGCAATTCAGATGCTCCGCATGCAGGTTGGCATCAAGCATCATGCGCTTCGCCGGTTTTGAGGAACCGAGGGCAAAGGCTGCCAGGGCCTGGCAATACTGAGCGGCGACCCTGGTTCTGGCATCTGAGATGGCACTGGCAGCCTGAAGCGCCTCTCTGGCATAGTTCCCGGCCACACCAAACTGCTTCCCAAGCCTTAGCCTGTACATTGAGCGCACTAAAGCAATGTGCGCCTGAATGGCCCGGTTTTGATTCGGCGTAAATGTCAGCTCGGATTCATCGGGAAGTATCGGTGGCTCCAATTCCTCGTTGTTCAGGAGAGTGAACTCAGCCAGCTGAACTTTCGTCAGGATATTGAGGCGCGGGAGCTCGCGCTCGCTGGCGGCCAGGCGGGCTTGCTCCAACAGGGCCATGGCTCTGTCCCGGAATCCCTGGTGGTACAGCAAACGGCTGCATGCCTGTGTGCATCCACACAGAATGTCGGTAACGCCATAATTCAAGGCGAAATCAAAGGATGCCTGTGCAGATTCCGGGGAAACCAGGTGATGATCCTGTTCGAGCAGGATTTGTAACTCAAGAACACCAAGCATCTTGCTTAAAAAGCTTTTTGGTACGCCAATCTTTTCTGCGGTTTTATTCGCCTGACGCAACAGGTGCATTGCCCGGACCATGTCGCCTTTGAACAATTCTGTCTGAATTTCCGCCGTTTTAAGCCAGATAAACGCGTAGAATTGATTGGATGACTGATTGACCACAGCCGCCTTGTGCAATAATTCTTCTAACTCTTCAAAGCGGCGGTCGCTGGAGGCAATGAATGCCTGGCATGTAAGGGCCGCGCCTTTACCCACCAGGTTGCGATCGCCAAAGGCGTCAATCCACTTTTCACAGAGCGCCTGACTCTCCGGCAATTCATCGTGTGTGGCTTTACCTATTGCCTTAACCAGTTCCCGCCACCCTTCCTCATCAAGGCTGCCCAGCCCCCTGGAAATCGGATGGCGGGAACTCGCCAGCATTTCCTCTGCCTGCCGCGCTTGCTGGCTGAAATACAGAGTCCAGGCATAGCCTATGCTTAAGGAAGCGATTTTTTTTATCGTGCGGGCCGGCACCTTTTCAAACCATGTGCGAAGCACTTCGATTTCACCTTGCCGGAGCGCCACGTCCAGAATAATGCTGTCACTGACCACGCGCGCCCAGCGATGGTCACTGGCTTCCAGGGCGACGTTGATTGAATGGAGGTACTCCCCCCTGCGCCAATGCCAGAAGGCGACGCGTTTCAGTACATACGAACGGCGCTCCCGTTGAGTGGCGCTAAACACACTGCGCAAATACTCTCTCAGCACAGGGTGCATGGTCAGGCGCTTGCCGGAGGAGGCGGTGGGGGCTAAAAGTGCAAATTTTTCGTTAAGAAACGAAATTTCCTGATCAGCCTGTTGCGTTTTATAGACATAGTCATAGCATTCAGCGCTGATCTCCTCGAGCATCGCTGCGTTGCAAACAAACCTTCGCGCATTATCGGGTAGCACGGACAAGAGATTGTCCCTGAAATACGAGCGGGTTTCCGGCCAGGATGCGGGCGGGAGGTCCGGGTTCGGGGTTTGGCACATCAGCCTGACGAGTGCGGGCCATCCGCCGGTGGCTTGTATCATGTTGCCTGCTTCGAGGCCATCTATACCCGTTACCTCACCAAGCTCCTCCAGCTCCTCTTCTGTAAAGGCAAGCTCATCAGCACCATAGGTCACAACACCCGTCATCAGCGACAAACGTGGCAACGCCCCGGTGCTGCCAGGCGCAATAAAAAATTTTACATTGCCCGGTGTTTCGCAGATCAGATCCTCAATCAGATCCCCGTTATCTGCCCCTTCACCGGGCCCGTCAAGGCAAATTCTTATGGTCTTTTTTGCATTGAATAAGGCATCCCGAAGCGCTTCGATGGTGTCGGTGTCGCTTTTCAGCGCTCCCCGGGATTCAGGTCCTTCAAGCTGATATAAAACCAACGCCGCAAACAGGCTGTCAGTGACATCCCGTGCGTCCGGGTACGATCGTCTATTGATATAGACGGCACTCTCGTGTTCCGGATCGCGGATGTTCGCTGCCAGGGCTACCTGTACAGATTTTCCGTAGCCCGGCGGAGCCCGGTACAGAACGACTTTTGCTCCAGGCACCGCGGAAGCACTCAGGCGCTGGCGGTCTGTACAGCCTTGAGTAATGAAACGCTGACGACCCCACATCCGGGCGGACATCTTTCTGCACCAATCTTCCAGGCTATGGCGTGTCATGACAGTCAAGTCTCCTGCTTTGCCACCCCGGAACGCGCCCGCGCCAGGGCATGACGCATATCGACAGATCTCTGACCCAAACCTACCCGTTCGGGTAGTTGTTTGACCCCAGGTTATAGCCAATCCTGTAACTGTATACAACCGGCCCGCTCATCTGAGTGGCCCGGTCAGAACAAGATGTAAAAAGATGATGAATCCGATAACAATAAGGTGATCCTGATGTCAATGTCAGAAAATGTACTAACAGAGTCCCTTCAAAGGGACCCTGGTGCCGAAAACTATGTGGACAGAAAGCGCCACCTGTGGATCCTTTCTGTGCTGTGGCCAGCAACACCTCTTATAGGCCTTTATCTGGTCGCCCAGACCGGATGGAGCATCTGGTACGGATTGGTGTTGATCCTTTGGTATGGCGCAGTTCCCTTGATTGATGCCATGTTTGGAGAGGATTTTTCCAACCCCCCCGAGTCGGCTGTGCCTCGGCTTGAACAGGATCGTTACTATCGGGTACTGACCTACTTGACGGTTCCTATTCACTATGCCGCCTTGATTGTCAGTGCCTGGTGGGTATCCACGCAACCAATGAGTGTTTTCGAGTTTCTGGCATTGGCCCTTTCCCTGGGAATCGTGAATGGCCTGGCTCTGAACACAGGCCACGAACTCGGCCATAAAAAAGAGACGTTTGACCGCTGGATGGCCAAACTGGTTCTCGCCGTGGTCGGGTACGGCCATTTCTTCATTGAGCACAATAAGGGGCATCATCGTGATGTGGCAACACCGATGGACCCGGCGACATCCCGCATGGGCGAGTCCATTTACGCATTTTCATTGCGTGAAATTCCCGGTGCTTTCAAGCGGGCATGGACGCTGGAAGAGCAGCGCCTGAGCCGTTGCGGCAAAAGTGTCTGGAGCCTGGAGAACGAAGTGCTTCAGCCGATGATTCTGACGGTCGTGCTGTATGCCGCATTGCTGGCGTTTTTTGGTCCGTTAATGCTGATCTTCCTGCCCATCCAGATGGCCTTTGGCTGGTGGCAGCTGACCAGCGCCAACTACATTGAGCATTACGGATTGCTGCGCGAGAAGATGTCGGATGGACGTTATGAGCGTCAACAACCGCACCACTCATGGAACTCAAACCATATTATGTCGAACCTGATTCTGTTTCATTTGCAACGACATTCCGACCATCACGCCCATCCTACAAGGTCCTATCAATCGCTTCGCGACTTCAAAGACCTGCCTTCCTTACCATCGGGATATCCCGGAATGTTCCTGGTCGCAATGTTTCCCTCATGGTTTCGGTCGATAATGGACCACCGGGTGCTGGATTGGGCTAAAGGAGATCTCGATAAGATTCAGATTCAACCCGGCAAGCGTGAATTCTATGTGCGTAAATTTGGTGGGACTGATTCTGAATCAGTCGATACCGCAGCGTCTAAATGATCGGCTAATTAGAACTTATATACGTCGTTTACTTTATTTACGTTGCAGAAAAAGAGCCTCTGACGTGCACCTGAAAGAGGGTGCGCGTCGGGCGCTACCAAAACAAAGACAATAATATCGTTTGAAAGGTGCTTTAAATGGCTAAACATCAATGCCCGGATTGTGGTTATGTATACGACGAAGTGGTTGGTGATCCGCACGAAGGCTTTCCTGCAGGAACGACCTGGGAAAAAATTCCTGAAGACTGGTCCTGTCCAGACTGTGCCGTCAGGGATAAGGTTGACTTCGTTGCGCTTCAAGAAGCGAACTCGGAACTTTCGGTGTCCGCAACCAATATAGCGGTCCGTACTGCCAGCCAAGCTAAGACCGAGGGAGCATCGCAGAAAGCAACGGACGCATCTACTCCTTCAGCTAAAAATAAAACAAAGCCCAAAGCGAAACCGAAGCCTACCTCTTCAAAATCGCCCAAAGACTCGACTCAAAAAGATACCTATCGGAAGTGGGTCTGCATCACTTGCGGCCATATCTACGATGAAGCTCTCGGAGATGAAGCCGAAGGCTTCCCTGCCGGCACTCGTTTTGAAGATATTCCAGACGATTGGTGCTGTCCGGACTGTGGTGCCACAAAAGAGGACTATGTCCTCTATGAAGACTAATAATCCGATTTAAAATAACAACAGTCTCGTTCGGAAAGAGGTGATTTTATAATGCAGATTGCTAGTCTGGCGGAGGTTGGGCTGCCCAATGTGTCAACCAGCGATACGATTGATTCAACGTTCGCGGCCCTAAAGCGGGCACAACTTGCGCGTCGCGGAAGTTTTACCTTAGAGGCTCGAATAGCGCAGCTCGACCAGCTGCGGGATTCAATTAAACGCTACGAATCAAACATCATTGCGGCTTGCGCGGCGGACTTTCGAAAACCCGCTCCAGAAGTCAAATTAACTGAACTCCTGCCGGTGCTTCAGGAAATTCGACACACTAAAAAACACTTGCGTAAATGGATGCGTCCGAAGCGAGTGGCTGCATCCATTGGTGTTTGGGGTACGAGGTCTTATGTTCGGCCAGAGCCAAAGGGTGTGTGTTTAATTATCGCGCCATGGAATTATCCTCTCAATCTTGCGCTCGGACCTCTCGTCTCAGCGTTGGCTGCGGGGAACGGAGCTATCATCAAACCCTCGGAAATGACACCCCACACCTCAAAGGTGATTGCCAACATTGTCGCCGAAACCTTCCCCCCCGATCTTGTTTCGGTGATTGAAGGCGATGCCGCTGTAGCCCAGAAACTGTTGGCCCTGCCCTTCGACCACATATTCTTCACTGGCAGCCCTGCGGTCGGCAAGCTGGTCATGGAGGCTGCGGCCAGGAACCTTTCCTCGGTGACACTGGAACTGGGGGGAAAATCCCCGACCATTGTAGGCCCGGATGCCAACATCAAGAAGGCTGCCCGATACATTGTCTGGGGGAAGTTTGCCAATAATGGCCAGACCTGCATCGCTCCGGACCATGTTTTTGTACACAGAAGCATTGCAGCCCCATTCAATGAAGCACTTAAACAGCAAATCGGGCGCATCTACGGGAAAACGCCGGAAGCCCGGCAATCGACGCCTGACTATTGCCGGATTGTAAATGCCCGTCATTTCCAGCGCGTGTCAAGCCTGATAGAAGATGCCAAAAGCAAAGGCGCAAACGTCTTTGAAGGCGGTATTACAGATGCTGAAGAAAATTTCATTGCGCCGACGTTGATTGCAAATGTATCCAGCGACATGGATATCTCACGTGAGGAGTTATTCGGCCCGATATTACCGGTTATTGAGTTCGATGATATTGATTCGGTTATCAATAAAATAAATGATAACCCCAAGCCGCTGGCGCTTTACGTATTCGACAAAAACAAGTCTTTTGCCAGGAGTATTATCGAACGAACAAGTTCCGGCGCTGTAGGGGTCAACCTTACAGTCGTGCATTTTCTACATCCGGACCTGCCTTTTGGTGGAGTGAATAATTCCGGGATAGGGGCGGCACACGGTGAATACGGTTTCCGCGCTTTTTCGCATGAAAAGGCGTTGATGGAGGATAAGCATTCTCTTATCCACCTTCTTTTTCCTCCCTATACACGCTGGGTCCGGCGGCTCATAGATGCTGCTGTTCGTATTCTGGGCTGAGCATAATCCAATAACAAGAGAGTCACTATGTACGATTACATTATTGTTGGCGCCGGGTCGGCTGGCTGTGTATTGGCTAACCGACTGACTGCCGATCCCTCGAAGCGAGTAGCGTTACTTGAAGCAGGGCCAAAGGATAAGAGCCCGCTCATACATATGCCTGTGGGTATTGCACTTCTTGCCAATAGCAAGCAGGTGAACTGGGCCTTCGAAACCGAGCCTCAGGAACATCTCAAGGGGCGCCGTCTGTTCTGGCCCCGGGGTAAAACTCTTGGCGGCTCCTCCTCCATCAACGCCATGGTCTACATCCGGGGCCACAAAGCCGATTATGAACACTGGGGTCAGGCTGCCGGAACCGACCTTTGGGGATGGGACCGCGCATTAACATTGTTTCGCCGACTGGAAGATAACGAACGTTTCGGACCGGATGCTTACCACGGCAAGGGCGGTGAACTCAGCGTAAGCGATCTGAGATCGGTCAATCCGTTAAGTCGGGATTTTGTTCGCGCCGCTTCCCATGTGGATGTCCCGGTGAACACGGATTTCAATGGCGAAACGCAAGAGGGACTGGGCCTCTACCAGGTGACACAAAAAAATGGTCGGCGCTGGAGTTCGGCGCAGGCGTTTCTGCGTGGCGCAGAGAAACGGCCTAACCTCGATGTGCTAACGGACGCTCGGGTAACCCGGGTGGTAATGGATGGCCAGCGGGCGGTTGGGGTGACACTGAACCAAGGGGGCGAATATCGCCAGCTCAGACTCAATAATGGCGGTGAAGTCATTTTGTCCGGCGGGGCGGTTAATTCACCACAGCTACTTTTGCTTTCCGGAATCGGTGATCGCGAAGAGCTTCGGAAACACGGAATCCCTCTGGTCCATCACCTTCCTGAGGTGGGCAAGAATCTGGTCGATCATTTGGATATTACGCTGATGCACGCGGCGAACTCACGTTTGCCTATTGGTGTTGCCCCCAGCTTCCTGCTTCGGGGAGTGAGCGCACTTTTTTCCTATATTTTTGCGCGACGCGGGTTTCTCACCAGTAATGTAGCCGAGGCAGGAGGCTTTGTTAAATCCAGCCCTTCGTGTGAACGACCGAATGTGCAATTCCATTTTTTGCCAACTTTTTTGAAGGATCATGGGCGAAAAGTGATGACCGGGTATGGCTACACCTTACACATTTGCGATCTGCTGCCCAAAAGCCGGGGTTTTATTGGACTGAAAAGCCCTGATCCATTAGCCGATCCGTTGATTCAGCCCAATTATCTGAGTGACCCCGAAGACATCAAGACAATGATTTCCGCCGTTAAATTCGGGCGACGAGTACTCGCGGCACCGACAATGGCTTTGCATAGTAAGCGAGAAGTCATGCCCGGAAACTCTGTGTCCTCGGACGATCAGATTGCGGACTTTATCCGGGAAAATGCAGAGACTATTTACCACCCCGTTGGCACTTGTCGTATGGGCGCGGATCCGGATTCAGTCGTTGATCCGGAATTAAAAGTCAGAGGGATTGAAGGGCTAAGAGTTGTCGATGCCTCGATAATGCCCAGTTTGGTTGCCGGTAACACCAACGCACCCACCATGATGATTGCCGAAAATGCAGCCGACATCCTCTTGGGAAATGTTTAGGTTCAAACCCGGATTATGCCTTCTACATTGGACCTTAATGACGCCAGATACTCGCGTCAACCAACTACAAAAACGACAGGAGATAAACGTGCTTGGCCAAATGATGAACATGGAGCTCACCGTGAATTCCTTGATCGACCATGCTGCTCGCTACCATGGAGACGCTGAGATTGTGTCGATAGGAACGGATGGAAATCCCAGTCGATCTGACTGGGCAACTGTTTCGGAGCGGTCGCGACAACTTGCGTCAGCGCTTCGAACGGCAGGCTATGTCCAGGGGGATCGGTGCGCGACCATTTGTTGGAATAACGTGGGGCACCTGGAATGTTATCTTGGCATCTCTGGTGGCGGGATGGTGTGTCACACCATTAACCCGCGACTGTTTCCAGAACAACTCGTTTACGTTATCAACAATGCTCAAGACAAAGTCATATTCTTTGACAAAACGTTCCTTACCATTGTTTCAAATATCCGAGACCGACTGGAGACGGTTGAGAAATTTGTATTGATGTCCGAACCGGACGAAGAAATTGCAGCGCAATTTCCAGGCTTGTTGTTTTATGAAGAGTTTCTCCAGCGAGGAACGCCTAACGCGAATTGGCCTGAAATCGCCGAAAACCAGGCCTCAAGCCTCTGCTATACATCGGGCACCACCGGAAATCCCAAAGGGGTGCTCTATTCACACCGCTCCACCGTTCTGCACGCGCTGGTAGCTGCTCAACCCGACGCACTGAATTTATCGGCACGGGACGTGGTGATGCCGGTTGTTCCTATGTTTCACGTAAATGCGTGGGGGGTACCCTACATTACGGCGATGGTTGGAGCCAAACTGGTGTTGCCTGGTCCTGGCCTGGATGGGCAAAGTTTGGTCAAGCTGATCGATTCAGAAAGCGTAACGATTGCGCTGGGTGTGCCTACGATTTGGCAGGGACTTCTCTCGGCTTTGGACGAGCTTGGCTCCTCGGCACAGTCGCTTAAACGGACGGTGATAGGGGGTAGCGCTTGTCCGCCCTCAATGATGTCGGAGTTTCGTGGTAAGTATGGCGTAGAAGTTGTCCATGCATGGGGAATGACAGAAACATCACCGATCGGAACCGTCAACGCACTGCTGTCGAAACACAATACTCTTTCGGAGGAAGGAAGAAACAAAATCCGTGAAAGCCAGGGACGGCCTCCCTACGGGGTGCAGCTCAAAATTGTAGGAGAAGACGGTCATCAACTGCCCGAAGATGGCATTGCTCAGGGAAATCTCCGCATCCGTGGTCATTGGGTGGTAGCCGATTACTTCGGTGTTGAACCAAATCAGACTCTTGAGGAAGACGGTTGGTTCGAGACAGGTGATGTTGCTTCGATCAATGATGATGGATTTATGACAATACGTGACCGCTCAAAAGATATTATTAAATCTGGTGGTGAATGGATATCTACAGTCGAATTGGAGGGAATCGCAATGGGCCATTCTGCCATCAATGAAGCTGCCGTAGTGGCGGCCTCCCATGATAAATGGGACGAACGACCGATCCTGTTGGCAGTAAAAATACCCGACGCAAATATTACTGAGGAGGAACTTCTTGCTCATTATCAGGGGAAAGTCGCCAAGTGGCAGATCCCGGATCGCGCGATCTTTGTGGAAGGATTGCCACGCAATGCCACGGGGAAAGTATTAAAAAACAAGCTGCGTTCTGAGTATGGGGAAGTATTAGTCAATAAACCGGCAAGCTAGCATCAATGAGTGGCATTTGTGTTACGAAAAATTGCAGTTTTACCTAAAGCCAATTTGTTTTAATACCAAAAAGGATAATAAAAAAATGAAACCTAAGGAAGGTCTGAATAACTGCTGATATTTGCCCATCTTGGGTTTAAACGGCAAAAAATCGAAGATTCAGACACTATTTTCCCTTTATTTGTGTGTTTTTTGCCCGTTTCCCGCCATTTTGGCGGAAAACAGGCGCACTGGCCCTACGCCAGCATGTATTTTTCACCGATCAGCAGGTTGCTAAACGCGGCCAGCAAATGCAACCGGTTGCTGTTCTTGGCAAGGCCGCGATAGCGGACCTTGCCATAACCAAAGACCCGCTTGATGTACCGGAAGGGATGCTCGACCTTGGCACGAACACTGGCTTTGATCTTCTCTGCTTTCAGTTTGTCGGCATCCAGCGTCTTCCGGGTGCCAGGCCGTTTGGCAATGAACCAGGAGACGTTTTTGCGGTGCTTATGCTCATCCCGCTTCTGAATGCCAAGGTAACCGGCGTCGCCGAAGACTCGTTGCTCTTCACCATGCAGCAGCTTGTCGGTGGGCACGATGTCGTGAACATTGGCAGCGGTGGTATCAATGCTATGAATCAGACCGAACGTGTCGTCGACACCAATGTGCATTTTCATGCCGAAGTGCCATTCGTTGCCCTTTCTGGTCTGGTGCATCTCCGGATCACGCTTGCCAGTTTGGTTCTTGGTGGAGCTGGGAGCAGAGATGATGGTGGCATCTACGATGCTTCCTTCACGCAACATCAAGCCGTTTTTCTCCAGGTGTTTGTTCACCTCTTTAAACAGCGCCTTGCCAAGACCGTGCTGCTCCAGGAAATGCCGGAAGTTGAGAATCGTCGTCTCATCTGGCAAACGGTCCAGCTTCAGACCCGCGAAGTGCCGCATGGATTCGATCTCGTACAGCGCGTCTTCCATGGCCGGATCGCTCAAGTTATAGAACAACTGCATGCAGTGAACCCGCAGCATGGCAGGCAGCGGATAAGGGGGCCGTCCGTTCCGGCCCTTCGGGTAATAACGGGCTACCTTCTTCTCCAACTGCTTCCACGGAATCAGCTTGTCCATCCGTTCCAGAAAGATCTCGCGACGGGTCTTGCGCTTCTTGGTCTGGTATTCGGCTTCGGAGAAGGTGATCTGATCCATGCTGGCAACGATCCTATGCGATTGACGATGGCCGTATTATCGCTGATTTTGGAGACTTATTCAGAGCCTCCTTAGAAAAGCAGTACTTCACAAAGCTGTCAGGTGTCTAGGATATTGGGGCTTGCCACACTGCGAAATCGAAGGGGGTATCGATGAAGCAGGTTATCAAGAATCTCCATCGGCAAATCGGTCTTCCAGTACGTTAATAAAACGTTGGTCTCAGTTAGCCACAAAAACGTGTTCGATGCCATGACGAACAAAGACTGATCATGTTCGCGGCGCATACATTGTACTCGCCAATTACAGAAAGCTAAGGAAGGTCTGAATAACCGTCCATTTTCACCAGCATCCGTTTGAGCCAGCAGAAAACGGAAAATTCAGACGCAACTCTCCATTTATTTGTATGTTTTCTGCCCGTTTCCCGCCATTTTGGCGGAAAATAGGCACACTGCCCCTATGCCAGCAGGTATTTTTCACCGATTAACAGATTACTGAACGCGGCCAACAAGTGCAGCCGGTTGGTGTTTTTCGACAGGCCGCGATAGCGAACCTTGTTGTAGCCGAACACCTGCTTGATGTACCGGAACGGATGTTCCACTTTTGAGGGGATGCTGGCTTTGATTTTCTCGGCTTTCAGCTTGTCAGCATTCAGGGCCTTCCGTGAACCCGGGCGCTTGGCGATGAACCAAGACACATTTTTACGGTGCTTGTGCTCGCCTCGCTTTTGTATGCCGAGGTAGCCGGCATCACCAAAGACTCGGCGCTCTTCACCGTGCAGCAGTTTGCCGGAAGGCACAATGTCATGGACATTGGCAGCAGTGGTGTCGATGCTATGGATAAGGCCCAGTGTGTCGTCGACGCCAATGTGCATCTTCATGCCGAACTGCCATTCGTTGCCCTTTCGGGTTTGGTGCATCTCCGGATCGCGCTTGCCAGAACTGTTCTTTGTGGAGCTGGACGCAGAGATGATGGTGGCATCAACAATGCTGCCTTCACGCAGCATCAGGCCGTTTTTCTCCAGGTGCTTGTTCACCTCTTTGAACAGCACCTTGCCGAGACCATGCTGCTCCAGAAAATGACGGAACTTAAGGATCGTTGTTTCGTCTGGCAGACGATCGAGCTTCAGGCCAGCGAACTGGCGCATGGATTCGATCTCGTACAATGCATCTTCCATGGCCGGATCGCTGAGGTTATAGAACAACTGCATGCAGTGAACGCGCAGCATGGCAGACAAAGGATAGGGAGGCCGTCCGTTCTGGCCCTTGGGGTAATAACGGGCTACCTTCTTTTCCAGCTGCTTCCACGGAATCAGCTTGTCCATCCGTTCCAGAAAGATCTCGCGGCGGGTTTTGCGCTTTTTGGTCTGGTACTCGGCTTCGGAGAAGGTGATCTGATCCATGGTGGCAACGATCCTATGCGGTTGACGACGGCCGTATTATCGCTGATTTTGGGGACTTATTCAGAGTCTCCCTAAGTGACCCAAATCATTTCTTTCATCATATGTTCGAGAATTCCCAAACTTGAGGCCTACGCCAGCAGATATTTTTCACCGATCAAAAGGTTGCTGAATGCAGCCAGCAAACGTTATTTAAAAACCTCTAACCGTTTAGTTGAGTAATAGATTGCCATCAGCACTGGTACGTCCTTGCTATAAAAAACTGTTTCATTAGCGCCATACCTTTGATTCAATTGGTCAAGTGTCCTGATATCAATACCGGATGTCAGAACCCGCCTCCCATTTACATCTCCAACAAGCCTGAATCTCACTCTGTTTGATTTACAGACTGCCTGCAGTTTGAACTCTGAGTAGCCCGTTCTTGGATGCCACTTTCCAACGGCTTCAACAGTGACACTTCCAAGAGAAGAGGCCGAAAACATTAAGTGCTTGGTGTGATTTAACCAAGATTCAGTGATATACACCTCAACCCATAGCGGTCGCGGAAAGTCACAATCTTTTATTGTTAAGAGGATCAAGTTCATATTTATTGGCTCACTCCGGTGACTGGCTGCTTCGGTTGCCACGCAACATATTGCCTTCAACTCTGGAGCCTTCCGTTCACCAAAGATTTCAGTTCAGTATCCGGATCCTCTATTAGTTCCGGGTTGATCGTTCTGCGTTGTTGAACGAGTGTCTTGCCTACCAAAAAAGCAAGGGGCAGGTTGACCGCGTCAACAGCAATAACACAGCCTTCGCGGAGATAGAACACGGCAAATCCTTTATCCTCGGGGGTGCCTCGAACCACTCGCTGATCATGATTTTGCGACAATCCTACCATCTGCAGACGAACATCGTACTGGTTTGACCAGAACCATGGAACGCTATCATAGGGTTTCTCCTCACCCATCAGGGTTGCCGCGGCTGTACGAGCCTGATCGACAGCATTGGCGACAGACTCGAGTCGTTGCATCTTCTCGAAGAAAAGATTCCGGTGCCGGGTGCAGTCACCGATCGCCAAGATGGCGGGGTCCTCGGTACGGGTAAATTCGTCAACAATAATACCGTTATCACAGGGCAGGCCGGCGTCCTTAGCCAGAGCGGTTTCCGGGATAATGCCGATCGACACAAGGACGATGTCGGCCGGTACGGTGCTTCCGTCCGCCAACGTCACGCCAGCCACATGCCCCTGATCGCCCGCTTCGAAGCCGGTTACCGCTGTGTTCAGACGTACGTCCACGCCGGCGCCACGGTGTTTGTCGTAAAGGAACGCTGATATTTCCGGGCCCGTAACGCGCTGCATAAGACGTTCGGCGGCTTCTAGCACCGTGACATTAACACCTTTTTTGTTGGCACTGGCCGCCACCTCAAGGCCGATGTAACCACCACCCACGACGACCAGGCGCTTTCCAGCAACTAACTGTTCACGCAGTACCTCTGAATCAGCTATGTCGTGCAGGTAATGAATGCCATTTAAGTCAGCCCCGGGCGCGTTCAGGTGTCGAAGGTGTGACCCGGTGGCCAGGACCAGTCGATCGTATTGCAGCCTGCTCTGATCCGACAAGCTGATGGTGCTACTGTCCCGATCAATTTGTTCGACGCGCACACCGAGCCGCAACTGATGGCCTGCGTTCTCGTATACCGAGCGCGGTTTCAGGTACAGCGACTCCTGATCAACGTCTCCTGTCAGGTAATTCTTGGACAGCGGCGGTCGATGGTAGGGCGGATGAGGTTCATTCCCCACCAGAACGACCTCATGTTGATATTTTTTTTGGAGTAAGGCTGTCAGGAGGGCACCTGCTGCGTGCCCACCGCCAACAATGACCGTCCTCTCTTTACGTTTGCTTACCATAGGCTATCTCTTTCGCTGTGCCCTGGGATTGGACTCTCCACACGTTCGGATGCCATCCTGGTCAATCGGTTAATTAACTGTTCGGTGTCAGTTTGACCATCAACCTGGAATAGCCCCGCACGAAGTTGGACTGCACCCGCTCGGGCTCTTCGACGACTTCGATGTTGTCAAAACGCTTGAGTATTTCTTCCCAGAGGATGCGCAGTTGCAGTTCAGCCAGACGGTTGCCCATGCAACGGTGAACCCCATAGCCGAACGACATGTGGTTTCGTGCGTCCTTGCGATCAATGATGAACTGATCGGGGTTGTCAAATTTGCGCTCGTCCCGGTTACCCGACGCGTACCACATGACAACTCGATCACCCTTCTTGATGGTCTGGCCGCCCAGTTCGACATCCTGCTTGGCGATTCGGCGCATATAGGCCAGCGGCGTTTGCCAGCGGATGATTTCCGACACCATGTTCGGAATCAACTCCGGTTTTGCCTTCAATTTTTCAAATTCCCTGGGGAATTCGTTCATGGCCACCAGGCCACCACTCATCGAGTTGCGCGTCGTATCGTTGCCGCCGACTATGAGCAGCGTCAAATTACCGATAAACTCCATCGGCCGATTGATCAGGTCTTTCGTTTCTTTGTTGCTCTGCAACAGGCTGATCAAATCGAAACCGGGCTCCTCGCCTGCTGCGCGGCGCGCCTCCTTGTCCCGCCAAAGCCTGGAGAAAGACCGGGCCATGTCTGCCGCGTCGTCAAACATGGCATTTTCATCGGCAAACTCCCCGCCGGTGGCCGATGCTGCACCTGCCATTCTGTCCGACCACTCAACCAGCTTGTGGCGTTCCTCGTAAGGAAAATCCAGAAGCGTCGCCAGCATGCGGCCTGTGAGTTCCTTGGAAACAGCAGGTACCCAGTTAAAGGGTTTGTCTGTAGGCAGGCTGTCAAGCACATCGCCGGTGCGTGATCGGATCAGCCCCTCCATCTCCTTCAGGTTTTTCGGTGCCACTACTCCCTGCACCGAGCTGCGCTGCACATCGTGTTTCGGCGGATCCATCGCTATGAACATTTCCACCGACAGCCCCTCCGGAGGGTCACCGAGAATGATTTGCGGCTCGGCGGAAAACAGGTCGTGACTCTTATCCACGAACAGGATGTCTTCAAACCGAGTTACCGACCAGAAGGGGCCGAAAGGGCTGTTCTTCTGGTAATGGACCGGCGCCTCATCACGCAACCGTTTGAAATAGGCGCGCCACTGACCCTGCCGGTATAAAAACGGATTGCTGACATCGATGTCCTCAAGGGCCAGCGTGTTAACGTCCGGGATGGGTGTTTCAACGAATTCGGGCATCGGTCGGCGTGGGCCGAAGGTCTTCCTCTTGGCGCTCATTAAGAATTTCAGTCCCTGAATTTGCCTGTGCATCGGCACCACCCTGGAGGTGGCGTTAATCAGTCGGGACTGAATGTCGTCAAATGTTCTGGGCAGTGTTGGCATGCGTCCTCCTGTGTTCACATCTGGAACTCGGGTAAATGCACGGTCATGCCGTCCATTTCATCAGTCAGTACCACTTGGCAGCCCAGGCGCGAAGTGCTCGCCCGCTCCGGTGTCATTGACAGCATTTGTTCTTCCTCATTGCCAGGCGTGCCTGTCTTACTGAACCATTCGTTCGTGACGATAACGTGGCAGGTACCGCAGGCGCACTCCCCCCCACAATCCCCGTCGATACCGGGAATGGCGCTATCAACAGCGATTTGCATTACCGAGGAACCAGCTTTGAATTCTACGACATGTTCAGTTTGATCATGTTCGATAAACGTAACTTTGCCCAATGTTGTTCTCCTTCCCGCATTGATGACTGACGCATATTGCTTGCCTGCCGGCACATATTTCAGGTCATTTCTTGACAAGTAGGGGTCATTTGAAGACAAAATGGCGAGACTTCAGGAAGGGGTGCATCAATGATGGTGGCGCGGAAGAAGGCGGAGGACTTGCAAAGTCCCGGTCCGGATATTCCATCGAATTACTCACGGCTAGTTGCACGTGAGCTGAATCTGACAGCCAGACAACTTCCGCGTCTGCTGCGGGGCACTGGACTTGGGGTGACGCAATTTTTGAGCGAGGACGGACTGCTTACTGTGGCTCAGCAGATACAGATCCTGCGTAATGCAATGGATCTGTCCGGCCAGCCAGAATTTGGGTTAAGGCTGGGTAAACGAATGACTCCGGCAACCCACGGAGCAATGGGGTTCGTGGCTTACAGCAGCCCCGACCTCCTCACTGCTCTACACGCGATTCGGACATTCCTGCCCACGCGCGCGAGCTTCATCCAGTTGCACTTGCAGCAAGTCGGTGAGCGTTTGGAATGTATTCTGCAGTACCTGGGGCCATTAGACGATGACATACAGCGTTGCCTGTCGGATGCGATGGTCAAGGCACTTTTCGAATTCGGCGAGTTCATGGTTGGCCGCCCTTTGCGCGAGGCTGAAGTATGCTTTGCCCATCCGAAACCCGAGTATCACGCAACGTATTCGGACTTTTTGTCCGGGCAGATTCACTTTGATTGCAGCCAATTAAAACTCAGCTTGCCGATGGCCTTGTGTCGGGAACCAAACGCCTCTGCCAATCATGAAAACTATCATCTGGCCATGCGACAGTGTGAAGCCATGCTTGCGCAACTTCAGTCCGATAAGCCAAGCTACCAGACCCGGCTGAAGAAGATGATGTTGTCCCGGCCGCCGGGAACGCTCAGTGAAGAGGAAGCGGCTGCTTCTCTGTTCATCAGCAAACGCACCCTGGCGCGTAAACTCAACCATGAAGGCAGCAGTTTTCGAAAAATCCGTGACGAGATTCTGTCTCAGCAGGCAGCGCTATACCTGCGTGACAGCGAACTGTCAATCGAGGCCATTGCCGCGTTGATGAATTATCACGACAGTGCCAATTTCAGACGCGCCTTCAAACGCTGGTTTGGCCAGCCACCTGAGCAATTCAGGCTAAACGTCAGATCACACACCATCTATACACGTGATTAACAAACATAAACCGGCGCTAATTACGCTTGGGGAGCCAGTGCCTATGTTCGTACACTTTTCCTGATTACACCATCCATGATGACGTTCCAGACAAAATCACCAATGCCGTCGAGTGTATAGACACCTTTCGGATCAAACCAGGTTGCGACCCAGTTGAGCGCCCCGAGGCCGATTAGGCGAAGCAGGCGAGCATTGACATCCTTCCGAATCACGCCTTGCTCAATCATCGTTTCGATGATCTCGGCCCAAAGGGATTCATACTGGTCACGCAAAGCGATGATGTCCCCGCGGGCCTCCGCGCTCAGTGAACGCCACTCAAACAAAAGTACGTAAACCGTATCCGAATCAACCAGCAGGGCGTGCAAATGTGCGTTGATACAAAGACGCAATCGTTCCACGGGATCGTCCGAGCTGGCGTACGCGGTTTCAACCTCTGTTGTAACCAGGTCTACTCCCCGACGCATCAGCTCAACGAGCAGCGCTTCCTTGCTGCTGTAACGATAATACAGACTTCCGGGCAGCATATTGCAGGCTTCGGCAATCTCCTTTAGAGACGTCCTTTCAAAACCTTTCTCTCGAAAGAGCCGGGCGGCGTTAGACAAAACGTTACCCTGATCGCCTAATTTGCTTGCAGGGGTAATCTGTCTGTCAACCATGGCTTAACCATCTCCTGAGCAATCCCGTTTATTAATCATCAGAGCAGCCATCATTCGATTCGTTTCACTGATCGCACGCCATTACACCGGTGCCGTGCCATTTGGATTAACAAAGTGTTGACTTTTGGTTGGTTGACCAACCAAACTTTGGAAACAATGCTACTCACAAGAGAACGCCATGGCAATGACCTATGACAATCCACTGGTCCTCTACACTTCCGCCCCTGCGCGAAATGCATGTCAGACTGGGCGGATCTGATGAACGATCTGAACAAACTTCAGCACAGTGACGCTGTGACGACGGCGTGGCAGTTCACCGAACAGGTTCCTCACGGCAGGGATCTGGGCATGCAAGTTGTCTCGGTAGACCAGGGCCAGGTCTGTATGCGGCTAACCCCGCAGTCATGGATGTTCGCCCATAAGGATACAAAAGAAATCTGCACCAGCGTACTTTACTCGCTGGCAGACTCCGCCGGAGGCTTGGCGGTATTCGCGGGTGCCCTGGAGTTGATGCCCATTGCCACTCTGGATCTGCGCATGGATTATTTGCGGCCTGCCATCGGCGACCGGGCCCTGTCAGCGGTGGCCACCTGTCGTCATTTATCGGACGATGTCGCGTTTATTCATTGTGACATCCTTAGCGAGGGAAATCGCGAGTTACTAGCGACGGCAAACGCCACCTTCATGCGTAACACCCAGGGACAGCAATTGCATGCAGGTGGACCAGGAAAGGAGAGCGCATGAGCACGACTGGCGATTCGGCCCCACAAATCTCAGGCACTGCGGAAAGTGCGAAAGAATGTGCTGACTGGCAGGCTCTTCTGGAGCGCATTCCCTATGCACAGCACCTCGGGCTTGAGGTTCAGCGCGGTGATGTAGGCGTATTGGTTCATTTGCCGTGTCGTGAAGCGCTGATTGGCAACTTCATGCTACCAGCCCTCCATGGCGGCGTGCTTGGAGCCCTGATCGAACTCACCGCGCGGGTGGCTGCGCAAAGCCAGGATGCAGAGACACGTTGCCCGCGCATTCTCGACAGCCACATCAATTACCTCCGCTCCGCGAAGGCCCGATCGACGTTCGCCAGGGCCGACATTATTCGGCAAGGCAGGCGCACCAGCCTGGTCCAGGTGACCTGCTGGCAAGGCGATGATAAAAAACCGATCGCCACTGGTCAGGTTCAGTTATTGCTCCCGACAATGGCCGCCCAACAAGAAGACCGTCATGGACATTAAGCACAACACACCTGAACGCGACGAATTCCGGGCGACGGATGGCGCCGATATCGCACTGTGGCGCTGGCCGCAATCCAAAGCGCGACCCACACTGCACTGGGCCCATGCCACGGGTTTCCATGGCCGCCTGTACCATCCACTGCTTGACGAGCTCGCCACGGACGTCAATGTCCTGGCCTGGGACATGCGAGGACACGGGGCCAGCGTTGGTGCAGCCAACCTGTCGACATTCCGGGGCTGGGAAACCTATTATCGCGACCTGATCGCTCTGCTGGAATGCCTGGACGAACCGGTCTGGCTTGCCGGCCATTCCATCGGTGCCACCACCAGCATCATGGCCGCTGCCCGGCGGCCTGACAAAGTGCTGGGTCTGATTCTGGCGGAACCGGTGATCATGGATCCGGTGCAGGGCCTGAAGTTGGGGCTGGCCAAGCTGCTGCGTCAGTCACATCGGTTGTCGCTGGCCGCCGGAGCGGCACGTCGGCGCAGGGTATTTGATTCGCACGCTGCTGCGCTGGACAACTATCGTGGCCGCGGTGGCTTCAAGACCTGGCCCGAAGCATGGCTGAACGCCTACGTCCAACACGCCTTCGTGCCGCAGGGTGACCAAGTTCAATTGGCGTGTGCGCCCGAATGGGAGAGCACCACCTTTGCCCATACCGAACACAACCCCTGGCCCGGTATTCGTCAGTTGCGGTGCCCGGTTATAGCACTGGCCGCGGAACGCGGGTCAACCTTCTCACCAAAGGCACAAAAACGCCTGAAGGCCCTGCTGCCTTCGGCTGACGTCAGGGTTCTTGAGGGCACGACCCATTTTCTGCCTATGGAGCAGAAGGACATCGTTCGCGATGCTATCCTGCAACTAGCTTTATCTGGATGCCGCGAGAACTGATATCCACACCTTAATCTTGCCGATCGAGACATCTGCCATGCGCTTTCTGCTGACCCTGTTTATCTCGCTGCTCATTCTGTCAGGTTGTCAGCAGTCCGCGGAAACGCCTCCAGAGGCCCGCCCCCCTGTTCCCTGGGTAAAAACAGTGGAATTGAAGGAGGCAGGTCCAACATCTCAGAGGTTTTCAGGAACCCTGCGAGGCCGCCACGAAGTTCCCCAGGCCTTTCAGATCGCCGGCCGGATTCAACAACGTTTCATCGATCCCGGTCAGCGCGTGGAAAAAGGCGACTTACTGTTCAAACTCGATTCACGAGACCTTATCGCAACCGCGGAGGGGGCCGCCGCAGATCTGAGGCGTGCAGAAGCGGCCCTGGCCATTGCCACTAATGAGCTCCAGCGACAGCAGGAACTGGTAGGACGTCAGTTTGTCAGCGAACAAACCCTGCAACGCCTTGAACTGGCGGAGCGTGAAGCACGCAGCCAGGTGGAAACGGCTTCTGCACGAAATCAGCAGGCTCAGAATGCTCTGGGATATGCGGAACTAAAAGCCGCCAATGCAGGCGTGATCACCGAGGTCATCGTTGAGCCCGGCCAGGTTGTGGGTGTCGGTCAAACCCTTGCCGTTCTGGCTGAAGATCAATCCCTGGAAGTCGAGGTCTTTTTACCTCAGGGCAGCAACCCGCCCCGGCAAGGTTATGTTCCTTTACCCAATGGCGAACAGCTTGCGGTGAATCTGAGAGAGATTGCCGGGGCTGCCGACGCCAGAAGCCGGAGCTGGCGTGCCCGATACAGCCTGGAGGGGCCCTACCCTTCGTCTTTAACGCTTGGTTCAGTGGTGAGTGTCCGGCTGATGCAGAAACAAACCACGGCCAGCCATCGTGTACCGCTGGGTGCCCTTGATGAGAGAGGAGAAACGCCGCAGGTCTGGTTGGTCTCCGACGGCATGGTGACCCCCCTTGCGGTCGAGGTTATCGATTTGGGTGAGGAGTATGCGCAGATCCGGGCCAACATCAACGCGACTACGCCGATCGTCGCATTAGGGACACACCTGCTCACGCCTGGCATGGCGGTGCGGGAGCTGGCTCAATGAGCCTGCCTAATCTTTCCGCACTGGCAGTGCGCGAGCGTTCGGTCACCCTCTTTTTTCTTTTGATGTCCGTTGTTGCGGGCTTCTACGCGTTCTCATCCCTTGGTCGGGCGGAAGACCCTGCGTTCACTGTCCGGGCAATGGTGGTTTCTGTGGTTTGGCCAGGAGCAACCCCTGAGGTGCTACGGAATCAGGTGGTGGACCGCCTGGAAAAACGAATACAGGAAGTGGCGTATTTCGACACTGTTGAAACCACCATTCGGCCCGGACAGGCCACCATGCTTATCCGGTTCCAGGATTATACGCCTAGTGAAAAAATGCCCGATCTCTTCTATCAAGTTCGCAAGCGCATGTCCGATGAAAGCCCCAATCTCCCCCGTGGTGTCATCGGCCCCATCGTTAACGATGATTTCTCAGACGTGTATTTCTCCCTGATGGCCCTCACAGCACCGGGAATGCCAATGCGTGAACTGACCCGCGAGGCAGAAGCGATACGAGATCGCCTGCAACGGCTACCCGGCTTGCAAAAGGCACAGATCCTGGCCGAGCGTCCTGAGCGGGTGTATCTCGAGTTTGATCAGGACCGGCTCAACAATCTCGGCTTGTCGGCAGAAGAAGTGTTGCAGGCGATAGAGGCCAACAATCGCCTTGAGCCTCTGGGCTTTGTTGATCTTGCCGGCCCGCGGGTTTATGTCCGCAGCAACATTGACCTGTCTGACCTTGAGCGCCTCGCCTCAGTACCTCTGCGTATCGGAGACCAAGTTATCACCGTGTCTGATCTGGCCGAGGTGCGTTTGGGCTATGAAGATCCGTTGAACTACATCGTCCGTTCCAGCGGTGAGGATGCGATCCTCCTGGGCGTCGTCATGGAGGCGGGCGAAAATGGCCTGGAGTTTGGTGAACGGCTCAGTAAGTTTGTCAGCACTGAACAGGCCAGGCTGCCCCTGGGGATGTCAATACAGACCCTGACCAACCAGGCTGAGGCCATCACTCAGGCCGTTGATCTTTTTCAGGTCAAGTTTCTGGTGGCATTGGTCGTCGTAATGGGCGTCAGTATTCTGGCGATCGGCCTGCGTGCGGGTTTAGTGGTGGGCATTGCGATTCCCGTTACTCTCGGGCTGACCTTTTTATTGATGAAAATAGCGGGCATTAACCTGGACCGCATCACCCTGGGCGCGTTGATTATCGCACTGGGCCTGTTAGTGGACGATGCGATCATCGCCATTGAAATGATGATTGTGAAGATGGAGAGTGGCTGGGACCGGGTACGGGCAGCCAGTCATGCCTGGAGCGTCACAGCCGCGCCCATGCTGTCTGGAACGCTAGTAACAGTGGCCGGTTTTGTCCCCATCGGCTTTGCTCAGTCGGGTGTCGGGGAATACACCGGTAACATCTTCTGGGTGCTGGCTTTTGCGTTGCTGATTTCCTGGGGGGTGGCGGTCACCTTTACGCCTTATCTGGGCGTCAAGCTATTGCCCGATTACATCGGGCATACTGGCCAGGACCTTTATCAAAGCGCTTTTTATCAGCGGTTGCGTGGGGTGATTGCAGCGTGTGTAAGGTACCGGAAAACCGTCGTTTTTCTCACAGTGGGTTTACTGGCTCTCAGTGCTTTCGGTATGGCAGCCCAGGTACAGAAGCAGTTTTTTCCCAGTTCTGATCGCCCCGAGGTTCTGATCAGTGTCTATGCTCCGCAGGGGAGCGCTATTGCCACCACGGATCAAAGCGTCAGACGCCTCGAAGCGATATTGATGGACATGCCGGAGGTTAAAAGCCTGTCCGCTTACATCGGTGCCGGTGCACCCAGATTCTTCGTATCGGCAAACCCCGAGCAGCCGGACCCGGCGTTTGCCAAGTTGATTGCCATCGGGCAGGACGTTGAAGGGCGCGATCACATCATCTCGACGCTGGAGGCCAAAATCGCGGCGGGTGAGTTTCCTGAGGCGAGAGTGCGTGTAACGCGTTTGCTGTACGGCCCGCCGGTGGCCTGGCCGGTCAGTTTTCGAGTGTTGGGTCCGGAACCCGATCAACTCAGAGAGATCGCGCACCAGATTCGGACTCTCATGACCGGGCATCCGAACATCGTCATGCCGCACCTCGAATGGGATGAGCGTGTGCCCACGCTCTATCTTGAGTTGGACCCGGAAAACCTGGGCTGGATGGGCCTGACCCCGGCAGAGGTTGCACGGCAACTCCAGTTCCAGCTTCGCGGCGTGGCCGTTACCGAGTTACGCCAGGGCATAAGGAGCGTTCAACTGGTGGCGCGTAATGCCCGCGGTGAAATCATGATGCCCGAAGATCTTGAAATCAAAACCCGCGACGGCCGCAAACTCTCCGTAAAACAACTGGGGCAGTGGCAGGTTCGTTATGAGGAACCGGTTATAAAGCGTTACAACCGCGCCCCCTTCCTGGCCGTTCAGGCGGATGTGGAAGGCGCCCAGCCACCGGATGTCACCAAAGAGATCTGGAGTACGATGGCAGGCCTGCGTGAACGGTTACCGGACGGTTATCGTATTGAAATTGGCGGTACGGTGGAGCAATCCGCCAAAGCCAACGCCTCCATTCAGACTTTACAACCGGTGATGTTGGCGTTGATGCTGATTTTCATCATGCTTCAGATGCGTTCATTTATCGGCACCTTGACCGTTCTGGCCACCGCGCCATTGGGACTCATTGGCGCTGTGCTGGCTTTGCTGTTGTTTAATCAACCTTTTGGCTTTACCGCGTTGTTGGGGCTCATTGGCCTGGGCGGTATCCTGATGCGAAACACCATGATTCTGACGCAGCAGGTGCAGGACAACTTCACAACTGGGATGGCTGCTCGGGAAGCCGTGGTCGAGGCAGCCGTCCAACGCGCTCGCCCCGTGGTACTCACTGCCCTGGCGGCCGTTCTGGCGTTTGTACCTCTGACCTTTGACCTGTTCTGGGGGCCGCTCGCTTATGTACTTATAGGGGGCGTAGCAGTCGGCACTCTGATCACCCTACTGTTTGTTCCGGCGCTTTACGCACTCTGGTTTCGGTTAAAGGAAAAGTGAGCCAGGTGTTTGAGCTCCGAAGTAATCCTTACATAGCCGACGAAGCCAGAACCGGGAGATTCAGGGGTTACTTGCCCATTCCCGTGACAAGAATTGCCCCGGTCCCCGAAGACATTCAGAATCGGTAACTCATAAAAACACCGGTGTAGGCTTGGGTAGCCTCCCCGATATCACTGACAATCGGGCTATCCTCGGCATCGCCGGTTAATTGTGACACCCCAGCGGTCGCGGTGACCGACCATTGCGCAGACAACGAGTAGGTTAAACTGCCTGTCAGGCCATACCGGGCATAGCCATCAGGGCTATAAGAGGCCAAGCCGGAGCGGGCACTTTCCGTATCGGAAATACCAAACCTATCGTCTGTCCAGTCATCACTGCTGTAGGTCAGGTTCGGCCCCAGGGAGGCAAACCATTGATCGCCGAGCTGGTTCCGCCATCGTGCCTTAAGCACCACCTGATAGCCATCGACATCGCCGGTGAAGGGAGATTGGACGGCTGCGCTGTACGACCATGCGTCGTGGTTGTAAGCAACGCGCAAGCCGGCGATCGCGCCGCCATCAATCTTGTCCAGGCGTTCAAGATCCTCGTCATTGTCGCGCCCCGGAATGTAACCAATAAAGGGCGACAGCTTCCAGTTGCCGTGGCGAATCAGGTTCCAGCCAAGACCATCGCGAATGTTAAAGTAGAAACGGTCACCATAGCTCACATTGATCGTCGGCCAGACCCTGGTTTCATAATCGTCGCTGCCAAGGTAGTCCGGAGTATAGAGTACACCCGCACCCAGGCTGGCGTCCCACGCCGAGTTTGCCAGGCCCGGGGTTGAAACAACCAACAGCGTCGTCGATGTGGCCAGTAGCCACGGACGTTTAACTTTTGACAGCATAGACGAGTTTTCCCGTTGTTTGGCTGCGCAGCCAAGGCGCAGCGAAATGTGTGCAGTGGGTCGCTATCGGATTAAGGCTCGGAAGGATTTCGGTACCCGGCCATCATTGCCATCATCCAGCCCGGGTACTCCTCCGGGATACGACTCACCTCGTCCAGAGCTTTACGCTCGTCATCAGACAATCGGATCTGTGCGGCCCGGATATTGGCTTTCAACTGATCTGGTCGCTTGGCACCAACAATAACACTGGATACAGGTTCCTGGTGCAGTAGCCACGCAAGAGCGATCTGGGCCACGGTGACGGGTTCGCCGTCAATCTGCTTTCCGTCAGCCACCTCACGCATGACCTTGATAACCTCTTTGCCCCGCTCGCGGTTAACCGGAGGGAAGTCGAACTTAGTGCGCCGGTTCTCCTCGGATACGTCCGGATCCTCGTATTTGCCGGAAAGGTAACCGCCGGCCAGCGGGCTCCACACCATCAACCCGACCTTTTCCGACGCCAGCATGGGGATCACCTCCCGTTCCAGGTCGCGCCCCACCAGGGTGTAGTACGCCTGCAGAGACGTTACCGGGCACAGGTTGCGGGCCCGGGTGATACCGATGGCCTTCATGACCTGCCAGGCGGCCCAGTTAGACAAGCCCACATAACGCACATGGCCCTGTTGCACCAGGGTGTTCAGTGCCTCCAGGGTCTCCTCGATCGGGGTGGCCGGGTCAAAACCGTGGATCTGGTACAGGTCGATATAATCCGTTTGCAGGCGCGCCAGGCTCGCCTTGCATTCGCTCATGATGTGGCCGCGGGAAGCACCGCGGGCATTGGGGCCCTCGCCCATCGGGCCGAGCACCTTGGTGGCCAGCACGACATCTTCCCGGCGAACGCCGAGGTTCTTCAGGGACTGGCCGACGATGCGCTCGCTGGCCCCGAAGCCATAGATGTTGGCGGTATCGATAAAGTTGATTCCCGCCTCCAGAGCGATCTTCACCAGTTCGTCGGCCTGTTCCTGCTGCAACTGGCCGATCAGGCCCCAGATGTCTTCATCACCGCCGAAGGTCATGGTTCCCAGGCAGAGTTCGGAGACGAACAAGCCCGAGTTTCCGAGTGCTGTGTAGCGTAACGGATTGTGATCAAATCTTGGCAGGTTGTGAGGGGTCATGTTGCACCTCCTGATAACAGGTTAATGTCACGACTTTCTGTCGCGTCTCATTCACTGCCATTCAAGCGCCAGTGTTGTTCCCTTCCGAAGCACTTTGGCAGCGAGCCCTTAAAAGTTGTGTAGCCGCATCAAATGGAGCTGGGTCTTGTGCTGTGCGTGCCGCCAGGTGGGCGCCTTCCAGCGTGGCCAGGGTTGCGCAGGCTTCTTGTGAGGGATCAGAAATGGACGAAATTGACCCATCCCTCAGGCCCAGTTCAAAGGTTGCCCTGGTCCAGTCCAGCACCATTGCCCGAACGCTACCCACCCGGTTGACAACCGCCTCGGGCAGGCTTTCGCGACAGATTGAAAAGGCAACGCACAGGCAGACGGTCTGGCCGTCATGCAGGGCACTTCGGTACACAGCGATGAGAGCACTCAGGCGTTCGCCGGCGCTGGAACAGGCCGCCTCTATTTCAACCAGCCGCTCTTTCAGGCTGGTGTGATACCGCTCGATCAAACGCTCCGACAAGTCCGCCTTGGTCGGAAAATGATAATGAATGGAAGCCTTTCTGATGCCAATGGCCTTCGCGAGATCCGCATAGCTGAATCCGTCAAACCCTCTTGATCGGGCGGTGCGCTCTGCGAAGTCTAACAGGGCGGTTCTTGTGTCACGGTTCATAATTAGTCAATGGTTAACGTCGTTCACTCAGGCAGTTGCCGTGTATGGCACCTTGATCAGGGGAAGGTTACGATTCCTTCCCCTGATCAAGCCCTTTTTGGCTCTTTGGCAGCCCAGAAATGTTCAGGCTCCTGCTGGTTACACTTCAGGGGTCCTGACAAACCGAAGGTGCCCTGTCTTCATCCAGATTTTCGCCCCACGGGCTCCGGCCGTTGCGGACAATGCTTCTCCTTCGGGCAGACGCAGCCAAGCATTCCTGCCCAGCACTTCATCGTTTACCGTGACATCGCCGTCCAGGACCAACACCTCGATCCCGCCGGCCGCCTCTGATGTCAAGTTAGCACCGGGCTCAAGCTTGCGGTGAGTGACCGTTTCACGCTCGTCCTCATGCAGGAGCGAGGTGGAAATGCCCTCCACCGGAGCACCCAGTTCCGCTTCCATGTTTTTGCTGAACTGGGTGCGGTCCGCCGGGTCGAACTGCCAGAGCTTGACAAAAATCGTACAGCCCTCGGCAGAGCCTGGTACATGAGAGGTGGTTGGCGGATTCCGCACATAGGTTCCCGCAGGATAATCCCCATGTTCGTCCTGAAACACACCGTCAAGTACGATGAATTCCTCACCACCGTCATGAGTGTGCGCCGAGAACCGGCTGCCTGGCGCATACCGCACAATACTGGTGGCACGGGCCACTTCGCCACCGATACGATCCAGCATTCGCCGCTCCACCCCTTTCATGGGTGAAGGGCGCCACTCAAGCTGGTCAGTATCAATGACCACGGGCTTTGTGAAATCTGCATTGATTTCCATGCTCTGTCCTCCGGTTAATCAGTCCGCCAAGCCAAAAGGCCCGGGCATCAGCCGGTAATCGACGGACGGGCCGCGACCCGGGCACGCCAGGCCAGGAGATGATCCAGGTGACCGGGAATGTCAACCTTGGCGAACTCTGCAAACACCAGTCCGGCATAAGCCGTGATATCCGCAACAGTGAAACGGTCACCAGCAAGAAACTCGTTTTCCGCAAGCACCTCGTTGAGATAGGCCATCGTGGACTGAGCGACCTCTTTCTGCTTATTACCCCAGTCAGGACATTGCCATGTCTCAAGGTCGGGCCCCAGTCCCCGGGTTGCGTGGTGGAAATACGCGCCCACCGCATTCATCAAACCGGATTCGGCACGAATATTCATCATCGCGATAACCGCACGCTCTTTAGGCGAGGCGCCCGTCAGGGAGGGCCCGTCAAACACACCGTCAAGGTACTCAGTGATGGCGTTGCACTGTGCAATGCAGGTGCCGTCATCAAGCTCCAGTACCGGCACGGTGGCATCGGGGTTCTTTGCCCTGAAATCAGTGGTACGGTGTTCACCACCCATGACATCCACCGGGACAAACACCACTTTATCGGTGGCACCTTTCTCGGCAAGGGCAATGCGAACGCGCAGCGGGTTGGGAAAGCCTTCAGTGTCGTAAATTTTCATTGGTTACCTCTGTTGGTCATTAAGCATACGACGTTTAATTTACCTATCAGTAGATAGGTGCGCAAGAGGCAATTTAATTAGTCTGCTTTGCTTTGAGCCGCTGACCAGACATTCCAGATGGCAAAAACCATTCAGGCCTCCTCGCAGTAACACCAGCCAGGGTTGCTCTGACATAGCCCGCGTTTCCTTCAGGCCCGGATTAAATCCAAGGTTAAACCTTTGATGTTATTATTTTTTATGTCCATGGATTTGAGATTTCAGCTGCTTTAGAAGGTCTTTGGAGCTCTCATAATACAGGGTGTAGAACTGATCCAGATCAGCCAGCTTGGCAAGCGTTTGTTCATTGGTAATGGTTGCCTTGGCTTCGGCGATCACCTCCTTTCTGGCCTCGAGCCGTTTTATCTGCCCTTCCACCAAGGCAGCGTAGGGATGGGGACGAATCGCGAAGAAGTCCTGGCGCTCACCCGGCATTGTTCGACGTTCAACAATGCCGAGTCTTTCAAGAAAGCACGTATTCGTACTGACGCTCGCCTTACTGACACGCAACGTATCCACAAGCTGCGACGAGCTGACCGGACCATCCGACACGATCAGTGTCGCCCAAAGTTGCCCGGCGATGCGGGAAAAGCCTTCAGATTGAGCCTGAAGACCGAGGCGCTCAATAAAACGCCTGTCTGAATCAGTCAGTGTTTTCATAATCAGAAGATTGTAATGAACTCTGCCAACCCCCGCCAAGAGCCCGATACAAATTAACCGTCGACTGCAAGTGATCGCGCCGCGTTTCCACGAGATCAAGTTCGGTTGTAAACAGGCTTCGTTCAGCGTCCAGCACCTCCAGGTAACTGGACGCGCCACCCTCAAAGCGCAATCGCGCAAGTTTAGTTGTGCTTCGCAATGCTGTTACCTGCCGGGCCTGCGCTTCCAGGCGATCTTCTGTACCACGCACCCCGGCCATCGCGTCGAGCACCTCCCGAAACGCCACCTGGATGGCCTGACGATAGGCAATCAGAGCCTGGCGTTGACGCGCCTCCGCTTGATTGACCAGTGCCTCGGAACGCCCAAAGTCCAGCAACGGGCCGACTAACGAGCCGCCCAACTGCCAAGTGGATGCGGAACCCTGGAACAAGTCGCCACCGGACGCACTTCGCAGGCCCAGCAGCCCCTCAAACGAAATCCTGGGCAGGAACGCCGCCCGGGCAACACCGATTTCGGCGTTGGCCGCAATCAACTCCTGTTCAGCTGCAGCAATGTCAGGTCGCCGGACAATCAGATCCGCGGGCCGTCCGGCAGGGATACTGGCCGGAACATTCATCTCACCAATGGTATTCGCTACGGAAATATCACTCCGTACAATCCGTTGTGGATCTCGCCCCAGAAGCACTGCCAAGGCGTTTCGCTGAAGGGTGTGCTGCTGGCGAAGCCTCGGAAGTTCGGTTTCAGCGGCCGCAAGCTCGGATTCTGCCTGCCGCAGGGCCAATTCATTAATCTCGCCTCCTTCAAACCGGGCCCGTTGCAGGGCGACCGATTCGCGGCGGGACGACACGGTGCGTTCCGCGATGTCGATCTGACGATCAAGCGCACGCAAATTGAAGTAACCATTGGCCACCTCACCAATCACGGCCAGTCGCACGGCCTCGCGATTCGCTGCACTGGCCAGAAGCCGTGCCCGGGCTGCTTCGCTGGCATTGGCAAGCCGCCCCCAGAGATCCAGCTCGTACGATAGCACCCCACCAACCTGGATATCGTTGAAGGGTTGACCACCACCAGCGCTGTTGACGGCCTCTTCACTCGGGCCCTGGCGCACCGCTGAGCCCTCCACCTCCAGAAGCGGGTATTGCTCTGCCTGCTGCCCGGTAAGGAGCGCCCGTGCTTCGGCAACCCGGGCAGCCGCGAGCTGCAGATCGTTGTTGGCATCAAGCGCCTCCTCAACAAGCGTGACAAGTGCCGGATCGCCATAGCCACGCCACCAGTCCAGAGGGAGTTTCTCGTCCGCCGAAAGTCGTGCGGACGTCCAGTTTTCCGGCATCGACGGCTCAGGTTTCTCAACAGTCGGCGCGAGTGAGCAGCCACCAAGTGACAACACCATCAAAGTGGTCAGCAATACCTTAACGGTCATCAGCCACACCTCCGTCTGCACGTTCGGGAGCGGCCGATGCCGAGCCGTCCTGGTCTCTGGTGCCACTCAGAAAATCCGTGATACGGCGAACGACCACATAGAACAGTGGAATAAAGAACGTCGCCAGTATCGTTGCCGAAATCATGCCGCCGAGAACCGCCGTACCTATCGCAATACGCGTGGTTGCACCGGCCCCGCTGGCAAAAGCGAGCGGCAGCACACCCATGCTGAAAGCGACCGATGTCATCAGAATCGGCCGCAAGCGCACTCGCGCCGCTTCCTTGGTTGCCTCAATCAGCTTCATTCCCTGATCTTCTAAGGAGCGGGCGAACTCCACCAGCAAAATAGCATTACGGGCAGTAACGCCAACGGTAGTCAGAATGCCGACCTGGAAGAAGACGTCATTAGGCAGGCCGCGCACCATGGCTGCAAGCACCGCTCCGAGCACGCCCAATGGCACCGCCAACATGACAGAAATGGGAATGGTCCAGCTTTCATAGAGCGCCGCGAGTGCCAGAAACACCACCAGTACCGACAACGCATAAAGCAGAGGGGCCTGGGTACCGGCCTGACGTTCCTGATAGGACAGCCCACTCCAGGCTCCGGCCACACCGTCCGGGAGTTGAGCGATCAAACGTTCGACCTCCGCCATGGCCTCACCGGTACTGTAACCGGGAGCCGGCTCACCCTGAATCTGGCGGGACGGAACACCGTTGAAACGCTCAAGACGCGGTGAACCATACTCCCAGCGCCCGTTCGTCACTTCACTCAGCGGGGTCATCTCCCCATCAGCAGCTCGCAGATACCAGGCCTCGAAATCCTCTGGCAGCATCCGGAAAGGGGCATCACCCTGAACATAGACTCGCTTGACCCGCCCCTCATGGAGAAAATCGTTAACGTATTGCGAGCCCCAGGTCACCGACAGAAGCCGACTGATCTCAGAAAGCTCTATGCCAAGGGCCTGCGCCTTTTCGTGGTCGATGTCGACTTTGTAGCGGGGATTGTCCGCCAGACCATTGGGACGCACACTGGTCAAAACGGGGCTTTCGGCCGCCAACTGCAGCAACTGACCTTGCGCTGCCATGAGTGCTTCATGCCCGATGGCACCCCGATCCTGCAAACGCAACTCAAAACCCAGGGCCTGGCCCAATTCCGGTATCGGTGGCAAATTGAAAGCAAAAGCCCGCCCATCACGGACCAGCCCGGCAAGCGCCTGGTTCGCCCGCTGAATGATGGCGCCGGCGCTTTGCGTCTCGGGATCGCGCTCACTCCATGGCTTGAGATTGACGAACGCCAATCCCGCGTTCTGCGCCCGGCCAGCGAAACTGAAACCAGCGATTGTGAAGAGGCCCTGTACCTCATCCTGCTCCATAAAGTAATCTTCGATAACCTCAATGGTATCGATTGTGCGCTGCTGCGTTGCACCGGGAGGCAGCTGGTACTGAACCACAACAAAGCCCTGGTCCTCCGCCGGCAGGAACCCTCCGGGCAACCGCAAAAAGAGAACCGCGACCAGTCCGACGATCCCGAAGAACGCAAAGGTGTAAATCCATGCGTGGCGCGCCGTATGGCCAACCAGCCGGACATACCCCCGGGTTAATCGCGCCAGGCCGGTTTCAAACCAGCCGAACAGTTTTTGCAACAGGGTTCTTTCATGCGTGGGCTTGAGTATCCGACCGCACAGCATGGGGCTGAGAATCAGCGCCACGAGCACCGAAAGGACCATGGCACCAGCAATACTCAGGGAAAACTGCCGATAGATTGCACCGGTGGAGCCCGGGAAGAACGCCATCGGTATAAACACAGCAGACAGCACCACACCGATACCAATCAGAGCGCTGGCTATCTGCCCCATGGACTTGCGCGTCGCCTCCATCGGGCCCAGGCCGTCCTCATGCATCACACGCTCGACGTTCTCAACCACCACGATGGCGTCATCCACCAGAAGGCCGATCGCCAATACGAGACCGAAGAGAGTGAGCATGTTGATGGAAAAACCGAAAGCCGCCATGATCGCAAAGGTGCCGAGCAGTACGACCGGGATCGCGATCGCCGGCACCAGGGTGGCTCGCCAGCTCTGCAGAAACAGCAGCATCACCAGCACCACCAGTGCGACTGCCTCGATGATGGTCTGCACCACTGCATCAATGGAGGCCTCCACAAAGGGCGCCGTCTGATAGGGGTACCGAATCTCCACCCCTTCAGGAAAATAGGGCTCGAGCTCCTGAACCCGCGCTTTAACAGCCTCTGTGACCGCCAGAGAATTGGCACCCGGCGCCAGATTGATGCCAAGGCCGGCTGCCGGCTCGCCATCGTAGAAAGTGTCAATCTGGACTGCACCGCCGCCCAGCTCAACGCGGGCAACATCCCCCAGGCGCACCCGGGACCCGTCGGGCATACTCTTGAGCAGGATGTTGCGGAACTCTTCGGTTGAGGTGAGCAAGGTCTGGGCGGTGACCGTGGCATTGAGCTGCTGGCCCTCAACTGCAGGCAGCCCGCCGAGCTGGCCGGCGGTGACCTGGGCGTTTTGCGCCTCGATGGCGGCGCTTACGTCGGCAACAGTCAGGCCGTAATTGGTCAACGCCGAGGGGTCCAGCCAAATCCGCATCGCATATTCAGAGCCGAAAACCTGAACGCTGCCGACGCCGGTCACCCGCCCGACAGGTTCCGCTAACTCGGAGCTGATGAAGTCAGCGAGATCCAGTTTGCTGAGGCGACCGTCGGTAGAGACGAATGCCATTACCATCAAAAAGCTGGTGCTGGATTTCTCGACGCTGATCCCCTGCTGGCGCACCACTTCCGGGAGTCGGGGTTCCGCCAGTTTGAGCTTGTTCTGCACCTGGACCTGGGCAATGTCCGGATCGGTGCCCGCCGCAAAGGTGAGGGTAACCGTAGCCTGGCCTGAGGAATCCGCTGTCGACCCCATATAGAGCAGGTTGTCGAGGCCGGTCATCTCTTGTTCAATGACCTGAACCACCGTATTGGACACGGTGTCCGCCGAGGCACCAGGATAACTGGCCTGAATCTCCACCGCCGGCGGCGCCACCGACGGATACCGCTGGACCGGCAAAACGAAGATCGCCATGATACCTGCCAGCATGGCGACAATGGCCAGAACCCAGGAAAAAACGGGCCTGGAAATAAAGAAATTAATCATTGCGCGGGGCCCTCCTCTTTGGAGGCGTTCTTCTTCGGATTATTCGTGCCACTGGCTTGCTGGTTTTGGGTGGGATGTAATGGAATATCTGCGGCAACCGGCTTCACCTTGGCTCCTGGCCGAACCTTCTGCAGACCGGAGACGATGAGACGATCTCCCGGTTCCAACCCCTTCTCCACCAGCCAGAATGCGCCAATGGCCCGCTCTGCCTCTAACTGGCGGGCGACAACTTCACCCTCCGGGTTGACCAGCAACGCGGTGGCCTCTCCTTGCGGGTTACGGCTCACGCCCTGCTGCGGCGCCAGAAGGGCGTTCTCCCGAACTCCCTCACTCAGACGAACGCGCACGTACATTCCAGGCAGAAGGTCTTCGTCCGGATTGGGGAAAACGGCTCTCACCGTGACAGAACTGGTGCTTTGGTTGACGGTTACATCCGTAACGTCAACGCGTCCCTTATGCGGATAGGGGGTACCGTCTTCGCGCAACAAAACAGTCTCGGCTTCATTTGGGCCGGCCTTAGAAGCCGCGCCCTCCTTCAGAGACGACCGAATTCGAGCCAGTTTTTCGACCGGTAGCTGAATATCGACATACATGGGATCAAGCTGAACCACGCGCGCCAGGACCTGGGGCTGATTGGCGGTCACCAGCGCACCCTCCGTGTACAGTGTCGGGCCAATGCGCCCGGCGATGGGAGCCTTGACCTCGGTATACGCCAGATCGATACCCGCCGTTTCGACCATCGCCTGGGATCGGGAGACATCCGCCCGGGCTGCCTCCAAGGCCGATAGCGCTTCATCACGTTGACGCTTGCTGACCGCGTTCTTCTCAAACAAGTCTGACGTACGTGCCCACTCCCGCTGCGCCTGTCGCAATTCGGCCTGTGCGCGCTCCAGTTCTGCCTGGGCCCGCTGATGGGCAGCACGGTACCGCTTGGGATCAATCTGGTAGAGGACCTCACCTGCTTCGACCTGGGCGCCTTGTTCAAACAAGCGCTCCTGCAAAATGCCCGTGACTTGCGGCCTCACTTCCGAGATACGGTAAGCGGCGGTCCTGCCCGGCAGTTCCATTGAAAGGTTCACACGCTGCGGCTGCATTTCAACAACCCCGACTTCCGGAGGCGGCGGCGCTGACCGTTCAGCCTTTGCCTGACCGGAGGAATTGTCACAACCAGCCAGCAAAAGAACCGCCAACCACATTGGCAGCATGCGGGCACCAAGGAGACGCGCCATCAAACTCTTCTCTGTCTGCATATCACTAACCTCTGAATGGGCAAAATACTCAAAAACCGTTCAATTCATGCCTTCACTTATAACCAGGTAGACAGAACGATCGATCCAAACTGATCGACGCCGTCCTTTTCCTCGAATTCTTCGCTGCGCCACAGGTAGGTGTAAGCGATCTGCCAGCGATCCCAGGTCAATGCCGCACCCACCTGGGCATCGCCAACCCACTCGCGACTATCAACGGAGTGGCTGTCCTCGAAACTGTTGCCGTCGAGCAGCAGGTTGTGTGCCACATAGCGCCCTTCAAAGGCAGCGAAGACGTACCAGCTAAAGCCCCGATCGCGCCGAAAAGAGGATTGCCCGCCTTGTGCGGGGGCGACTGACGGAATGCCGAAACTACGATCAAGCCCCTCTCCCAAACGAATCCCCAGGCCGCCAGAAGCGTAGGTATACAGGTTGCCGAGCGCAAATCCGGCAGACGGACCATATTCAACGGCCAGCCCACCGACATCCTGTTGCATAAGCCAGGCACGTTCGTACCCGAAGTTGATGACTGGCTCGTTCTCAAGCTGATTGTCCCAACCCCGCGGCTTGTCTGCCGCAATCAGTTCATGGAAATTTCGTTGGACTACTTCAGCACCAGAGGCCGGTCCTACGATGCCCACGTCGATATGCAGGCTGTCTGCCAAACGCAAACCACCATGCTCCCTTTCGCTTAGTAGCGAAATCCCGCCAAACAAAAGGCCGGCATAGGGACGGTCATCTTTAATAAGCGCTTCAACCTCTATATCTTCCGGCGTATAGATCTGTTGCCCTAGCCGGTACGTTACGCCCGCAAGACTACTGCCAGACCAGCCCGGAATGACGTCCGCAAGACGGCGGGTCCAATGTCGATCCGGGGGCTCAAAGGCCCAGATCACCTCTACGCCGTTGGTATATTGACCATCGCCGCCGGCGGAAAACGCATCGTTTTCCACTTTCAGGGACAGCAGGCCGTCGGCGGAAGCTGACGTCACAAGGAAGCCCAGCAACAAACCTGAGCACCAACTCCAATAACACTTTTTGCCACGTCGAGATTTCAATAAAGCGCCCTCTGTCAAGGCGGGTTGAACCGGTTGCAAAAGACCATACTCCCGGATGCTGCCCCACTTTCCCGTGCCAGTTGATTCGGTGTTCCGCCAACAATGATAGGAAGGCTGCTGCAAAACTTGTTCATTTCGTTCAGCATGGACTGAACGTAACACACATAACGACGGACCGCCAGCCGTGATGGAACCGTCCTGTGCCGGCGAAATTTGCGGAACGCTCCAATCCTAATCTTGTCGCTCGCGTCTGAAAAATGTCTCGGGTTCAGTAATATTTGGGGTTGGCGGAATTTTCCATAACCCGTTCAAACACACGCAGAGCGACTTCCAGATCCTGGTCTTCAATGCCTTTCAGCATCTCCTCTCGCAAGAGATTCGCCCGCTCATTCAGTTCGCTCGAAAAGCGCTCACCGGTATTGGTAAGGTACAGCAACCTGACGCGCCGATCATGCTTACAGGGCCGTCGTTCAATCAGCCCCTGCTCTTCAAGGCTGTCAAGCAGACGGACCAATGTCGGATTCTCGATCATCATCAAATGGGCTAACTCCCGCTGGGTCAATCCTTCACCACCACGCTGCAGGCAGACCATGGTGAACCAACGAGCTTGGGTAACCCCCAGGTCTTTCAGGCGCTCATCCAGTAACTTGCGCCAGCGCCTTGCCACTCGGGCATTGGCGAAGGGAAACTGATCTCGAGGGATTTGCGGGTCCATATCACTGTCCTGATATTGCTGACTCAGTAACAGTAAATCGTAAGCTAATCATTGAGGCAAGTCTGCGTTACGCACTAACCAGGTTTGCGCCAATTCGACCTGCAATTCAAGCAGGTTCTCAGGCCAGCTACTAAGGAACTTCTCCGAAGGGCTCCGTCAATAGCCCGCCAGCGCGTTCGTTTATAGTCAACGAGACACCAGCACAGGGATTGACGCTTGACAGAGTACAGTTCGAGTAGCGCTACCCAGCACCAGTCGGGTGAGCCGCGTATGGCCATAGGCGCCCATCACCAGCATGTCGGCATGGAACGCCCGCGCCTGCTCGAGTAGCACCGGGCCGACCTTACCACCGTCGACTTGTTCCAGTGTTACCTGTACGCCATAACGCGCGAGGTGGCGACACAGGTCCGCGCCGAAATCTTCTCTACACTCCAGCTCGCCATCCGGTTCATCGCAGACACAAACCACCTTCACTGCTTCTGCCTGGGCCAGGAAGGGTAACGCATCGCCGACAGCTCGTGTTGCCTCCCTGCTAGCGTTCCAGCCAACAACGATACGTCGTCCAATCCGTCCGGCCGGCCACTCGTCAGGAATGAGTATAGTCGGGCGTCCAGACCCGAAGATAACATGCTCGGCCATCCTGACCGTCATGGAAGGTTCAGGGGAGCTTTCGAAGGGAGGGACCAACGCCAGCCCTGCATAGCGCGCGTGTAGCATTAATTCCTCCGCCACCTCGCTCTCGGACAAGCGCCACTCTGCGCTAATACCTCTTGCGCGAGCCATTGCCTCAAACCGCTCCCTGACCTGAGTCTCTGCGTCCCGAACACGCACGCGATGCTGTTCGAGCAAGGCGCGCATGGCGGGGCCGGCCACAGCGTACGCATGAGGCATCGCTCTCAGTGGCGTTGCCACAAACACCGCTATCAGGCAGGCATCCCAGCACGCAGCGATGTCAGCGGCGATCGCCAGTCGCCGGTCATAGGGCCGAGCCTCTTCAAGAAAGACAACGATATCCTTAGGTAGCATGCTTCACCTCCTGGTCACGCGCTTTCCATAACCTACTCAAAAACACGCAGGCGGACCAATGTCGGATTCTCGATGACCATCAGGTGGGCTATCTCCCGCTATGTCAGCCCTCCACCATCACGCTGCAGGCAGACCATGGTGAACCAGCGAGCCTGGGTAGCCCCCAGGTCTTTCAGGCGCTCATCCAGCAACTTGCGCCAGCGCCTTGCTAACCGGACACTGGTGAAAGGAAACTGATCCCGAGGGATTTGCGGGTCCATGTCACTGTCCTGATACTTATTAAGCCCTCTCCCCAGTCTAGCGGTTGACCGCTAAGCTGGAAGGCGACCAAACACCACAAGGGAGAAGACTCAATAAACTTTATCGTAGCACCTACCATCATTATTGTGGAATCAATCTGCTGCATGCCTGTACGTCTGTATCATCAACCAGCAGGGGGAGGTGTTGCTACACAAGGAAATCAAAGGACGGCAACTTCCCGCTGGCCTACACCTATCCCAACGAGATGCGGGCCACCCGCGACCTACTGCGACGACGCTTCCGCATCGTCCAGCACGGGGCCATGCTCAAAACCCACGTGGTGAACACCACCAGCCAATACAATCCGCCACCCAATAAGGTAAACCTTAAGAATGTGGGAGTCCGGGAACAGGTTCAGGCGGCCTTTGCCGGACAGAATGTCCAGCACAACATCAATCTCGACCTGGCCATCATCGAGTGCTATCACCGTGAGCTGAGCAAGCTTGAAGAACACCTGGAGCGGCAAGCCAAACAACATAATCCCACTTCTCTGAGTGTGCTGAGGACCATTCCCGGTGTAGGGCGCATCCTAGCGCTGACCATTCTCTACGAAATCGGTGATATCCAGCGCTTTGAGTCAGTTCAGAAGTTCGCTTCCTATGCCAGACTCATCAACTGCAAAGCCGAGTCTGCCGGCAAGGTGGATCCTGGCCACCGCAAGCGACGGGGCCTCGGGCTGTTTGTTCTGTCGGTCAGGATGACACCACTTCGCCAGCATCGCCAGACAGCCGCCAGAACCAGCCGGATCTCATCTTGCCTTTTTGGGGGCCTGACCGGCCCTGGTGGCCGGCCTTGATGAGCGTTTCGTCGATGGCCAGTACCGGCTGCGCGGCACGTTGTCGGTCTGCGCATCCACAATGGGGCGCAGCAGGTCGATGGCTCGCTTGACCAGCTTGGTCAGGGTACTGCGGCTGATGGTGATGCCGGATTGCTGGATGCGCTGGTGCTGACGATACAACGGCAGGGGGACTGAAACTTGTCCACCAGCAGGCTGACATCGGCCAGGCTGTTGTGCAGCACGTTAAATAGAGCCGGTGTTGTCGCAGGCTTCTCGGTGCCCTTTGCGCCGGAACACCGGGCGTTCCACCTTCAGCACCACGTAACTGGAGGCCCGCTGGGCCAGCCGGTAGGAGGTTTTGGTGCCGAGGATGTCGTACTGGTCGGCGTCCGGCCCGATCTGCTCCGATGGCATGTGTTCAATGACTTCCACCGGCACATCGGCACTAAAGCGCAGACCAGTATCGTTCAGGCAGTCGTCATCCCGCTGTTTCTTGCATGAATAGAAACTTTTTCTCTATTGGCCCGGTCGGTTACTACCCATGCTTATAAACTGGGATAAGTGGGAAACTGGGAATTTCTGATCCTTTTCCGATTTACCAACACCTCGCCTCAACCGAAAAAAACCTACTGGCAAGTCTAGCAAGAGCGGCACTCCCGATGCACCACTGCGGATACACCGAAGTTTGTACTGACAGCGCAACACATTGATTTTATTAAATATTATTTTGATTTTCCTCTTGCATATTTGAAACTTCGTGCGAATATTTTAGAAAACGCAGGAGTTCAAAATGACCAAGTTGAAGACCATTTGTTTTGCTGTAACTACAGCCGCGCTCGCGGGTTGCGCTGTCATGCCTCGACACTATGACGACGAATCATCCCGCGCACTGAATCTGGCCCGTGCCGGCGGCGTCTACGATCAGGACCTGCGGGATTCACCAGACGGGACGCGCTCGCATCGAAAGGGTTTGCTGGTAAGCGCCCTCGACCTGGCCAGATTGGCCACCTCATTAGATGCGCCGCTTCGTCATCTTACCGGCACCCAGACGCTGTTCTTCAACGCCACTGACATCATGATGACGCCGGACAACCCTTCGGCGCGACCCAGCCTGATGGGCTGGATGCCGGAATCACTGGCGGCGAACGAGGATGACGCCTATGACCACTATGTTGCCGTTGTAGATGAGGCCATCACCCAGGCCGCCGAGTCGATGGCGATAAATGTAACGAAGCTCACAGACGTGAAGACGCCGGAGATTGATGGGAACCCGCTCATGCTGTGGTCGGTAACAGTCGAGCGATATGGCTGTGCCGATAGCAACTGCATCATCGCCTATAACATCCAACAACCGAATCACTGGAAGACACCAAGCTATGTCATCGGCCGTGAAGCAGCCAGTTACAACATCGCTGCCAACCATCCCGAGAAATATTCCCGACTGGTATTTCGGCAGTCCGGCCATGAACGTACCTTTCCTGTAGATGAATTCTATGGCGCTGTCAGCGCCGGCATGCCTCCCTGGATAGTGATGTACTTTCCACCGAACACCGTGATCCAGGACGGCGAGCCGCTCCCCTATCCGGTGTTGTATGAACAGGGCCAACAGCTGATGTTCAGGGAGCCCGACCATGAGTGACTGGCACGATGAACTTGAGTTGGCACTGCTGCCGCTGGAGGACCTGAGAGTCGATAGCGTCTACATGACTTTTGTGATCAGCAATGCCCTGAGCGAGCGAGGCATTTTCCATCAATGCCGGATCGGATACGCGGAGGACCGACTGAGCCGAATGACCACCGCTCCCCATTGCTGGGTCGAGCTCGAGCAGGACTTGAGGGCGATGACGAACGATGCCTACAGCAAGGTGAAACCGCCGTGGCTGGCCGGGCAAGCCGCAGCGGCCTGACGCCGGGAAAAACTTGCATTTTCTCAGGTTCTGGTAGCTTCGAAGTAAAGAACTATCGGGGACTGAGGCCATGGTAAGAGTGGCAAAAATCGTAACAGTGGGGCTCGCCGGGATCGGCGTTGTGGAGCTCGCCTTTAGGGGTACCGATGCAGCGCTTTACGCATGGTATTTATTGTTCGTGCTCTGGGTGGTCGCACTGTTCATTCGCTTCGCACTGGCCGTAGTCGATGCCTACAAGACGGTTTTCGCCAAGGGACCCGATGGGGAAATGACGTTTCCTGAATTCGAACAAAAGATGGCGTCGTTCAGTCGAGGCAGTGATGAGGAGGCAACCGGCGCGGGCAACAAGGCAACTTCCGGCAATGGGAGCAATGGCGGTACAGAGGGTTTCTTCGATGACGACAGAATCAACCAGATTTATCGAGCGGACGATCCGTTCGGGGAGTTTCTCGACTCTTGAGGTGGTTCCTTATGGGTACAGATCAGGAGAACCAGAGGTTCGAACCCGGTAACGGCCACCAGAACCACCTAAACCAGACCGGCCAGAGAGAACCACTTATAACAGACTGAGGAACCGACGATGTTTATTCGAGCCTACCTTCGGGCATCCACGCAGGAACAGAATGCGGAGCGAGCCCGGGAGTCACTGGTACAGTTCGCAGCCAACCACGGTCAGCGTATTGCCGCTTTCTACGTGGAGAACGTGTCCGGCGCTACTTTGCACCGACCCGAGCTGATGAAGCTGATCACAGATTCCGGTGAGGGTGACATTGTGCTGGTCGAACAGATCGACCGGCTGGCTCGCCTCAAAAAAAGTGACTGGGACTCCCTCAAGCAAAAGCTGGCCGCCAAGCGGTTAGCCATCGTCTCCCCGGAATTACCAACCAGTTGGCTCGCTCTGGAAAAGAAAGACGACACCGGATTCACCGACTCCATTCTACGAGCGGTCAACGCCATGATGCTCGACATGCTGGCTGCCGTGGCCCGCAAAGATTACGAAGACCGTCGGCGCCGGCAGTTCCAGGGCATTCATAAAGCAAAAACGGAGGGCAAGTACCAGGGGCGGCAACCAGACCTGAAGCGCAGACAGCACATCGCCAGCCTGCTACGCAGTGGCCACAGCTACAGCGAGATCCAGGAGATGCTGAGTTGCTCGCGGCACTTGATTGCGTCTGTCGCCAAAGAACAAAGACAGGCCGATGCTGTGGCCTGAAACCAACAAACTGCCCTCAAAGGGCAGTCAACTATTGGAGACGTGAATATGCTGAACCTATCTGCCACACTGATTGCATTCCTGAGCTTTGTCGCAGTTGTACTTTTTATCTGCGTTGTGGCCTACCGCAACGCGGACCGGCTGGAAGCGTTCCTGGAGCGAAAGTTCCGAAAAAAATCACCCCGACACAATGGCGATCTGAAATAAATTCGGGGCAAACCGGTGTTCTTGCCCAAAACGGGCAGTTTGAGAGCCGTGCCTACTGCGTCGTCCATGGCAGCATAATCGTGAAGTCGATATGAGGTTATGCACATGACGGACAAAACAGCCATGCTTCCCGAAAGCTTTCTATTTTTGCTGGAACAGGAAGAAAAGCGGAGGCAGCTGCGGGAGGACGCGGGGCTTCCGGCTCTCACAATACTGATCGACGCCGCTCATAGTGGAGGCGGCCAGGCCCGGCATATCCGGCGATTCCTGCTTGGCCTATATAACGCGAGTCACTGGCCATTCGAGCTGAACCGGCTGAGGGCCTTGGATGCCGAGCTGCAACAGGCTGCGTTGCAGGTTCTGGCGCTGGATTGGAATGGCCGGGAGGTTCACACCTATGTGCCGGGTGGTGACGAGCTGTTTCAGTCCTGGTGGGAGTGGGAAGCGAGCGCCTGACACACCGCCTCCCATTGCACTGCCGGGTGGATCTATGACTGTTTGATGAAGGTAATTTCGAAGGCCTTGCTAGACCGAAACTGCTGCAACCGGTTGGCAAACGCGAAGGCTTCATTCATCTCGTAGTGCTGAAAGATGTCCAACCCCCGATCCAGTGAAATCTTCCAGCCGTGGTCTGTAACGATATGACGCGCGTGAATGGTGCCGCTTTCGTCAAACTCCCAGGTGAAGTCTATGCCCACGGTGCGAGCGGATTCCTGAATCTTTTCGAAACTCTCGTCTTGCAGATCACCCTTGAACTCGTCCCGGACGGTGACGAGGTGAACCGCCACTTCATCTTCCTCGGCCTTGTTCTTCACGATGGCTTCGAGAAACTCCATGAAATTGCGGATCTGGTAGAAAAGCCGGATGTAGGGGTCTGTAACAGTGATCCTGCTGGCTCCTTTCAGGTAAGCGCCAAACAAGCCGTCGAATGAGATGCCCTTCTGATTTTCCTGGAAGGTCAGGTGCTTTTCTTTCAGTACGGGCTCGGGGGCATTCGGCTCTTTGGACTCGATACCTTTAACGTCCGCTGTTGGCTCGGGTTCTACTCCCTCGTCATCAGGAGTCGAGACCGTCTGGTGGTAGTAGCCTGGGTACTCTTCCTCCTCAAGTGTCGTGACCAGTATTTCCTGGCCTTGTTGATCCTGATAGGAAAAGCGTACTTCGCCGTAGGTGGTATCAATCCGCTGTAACTGGTCCTTGACCCGCTTGCGCCCCTCAATGGCAAAGCGCAGCACTTCTTCAACCTCTTCCCTGGTCGCTCCCCCCTGGGGGAACAGGATCTTCATCAAGCCGGAAAAGGTCTTGTTAATACCGTCCCGATCACGGGTCGAGATATCCGAAGAAAGGGTAAAGTGCTCCTTATACTGGTCGGAGTAATCGTAGTTCCGCATCGAGCGCAGGATTTCTGCAAGGTAGTCCACCACGAAGCCATAGCCGTCGGAGAACATCTCGCCCCGGATGATGTCGACCTCCCATCCCGGAATATAGAAGTGGATCCGGTCCAGAAAGGCAGAATCGTAGAACTTGTCCGGCAGTTCATCGAACAGGTCTGAATGCTTCAGCATGTAAGGAACAGTGTGCCGGGTGTTCCCCACGAACACCATGGACGCCTCGGCGCCCAGGGTTTCCACGCCACGGGAGAAGGACTTGTTGGCCATGTAGTTCTTCATGATGTCGACCAGGGCCTTGTCGACTCGCTTCTGTTTACCGGCGAATTCGTCAAAGGCCACGCAATCCCAGTAGCCCACCAGGCCGATTTTGCCGCTGGAGTTATTCACAAACAGCTTGGGTACGGTGACTTCACCACCGGAAACCAGGATCCCATGGGGCGAGAATTCGGAGTAAACGTGGGATTTACCCGTCCCCTTGGGGCCAAGTTCGATAAGGTTGTAGTTCCGCTCGCAGAACGGAATCAATCGGACCAGTTGCGTCAGCTTGCTGCGCCGTCCGAACATCTCCGGGTTAAAGCCGATACTCTGGATCAGCAGGTCAATCCACTCATCGGTGCTGAACTGCTGCCGCGCGGCAACGTAGGCGTCGTAGTCGAAGTGCGATAGCTGAATCGGCTTGAGGGTGGACAGAATCCAGGGGCTGACGTTCTGGTCTTCAGAAAATACGTATTCGATGTCCGCAATGCACCATACGCCGCTTACCAGCAGTTTGGGGTGGGCCTTGACGGTCCCAGAATCCACCAATACCTTCTTGATTCCCAGGTTGGAAAACTGCGCCTCGTAGGCATCCGTCTTCTCATTCAGGGCCACACTGATCTTGTCGATAACCTTGTAGCGCCCCTTTTCCTTGATATTCGAGCGCACCAGTCCGGCCTCGTTCCGGTGGACATAGTGCTTGGCCAGAATCTCCTTGACCGTTTCAATCCCTGTTTTAATCGTGGCCTCGTCGTTAGTGGCGCAGTATTGGCCGAGCAGATACTCCAGCACGTATGAGGGAACGATGGCGTTGCCCTTGACCGTTTTCACCAGGTCTTTGCGCACCACCAACCCGGGGAAGTGTTCGTTGATCTTTTGGTCAAGCGTACTCATTGGCTATAACCCTCAGAAATCAAAATCGCTGGTAAAGGACCGCCGCATCAAATACCTGAGCGACTTGTATTCCTTGTAGTGGGAGGTGCCGGCGTGCTGTTCTTCCAGCTTCAGGAAGACCTCCTGGCCGTTGGCCTCGTCCGCCTTGCGGCTGAGCACAAAGCGCACCTGAAGCTCCCGCTCGCGGGGATTCTCCGAGGTCAGGTCAAACGACAGTTCGTGACTGTCCGAAATCAACTCCCCTGACTGGGTATAAATCCCAGCCCGCAGGTGGCGAGGCTGTACTTTCTCGGTAACCGGTCCGGACTGATACAAGGTGACGGCCAGTTGGCCGGAAGTGATCACCGAGCTGGCCCCACGCAGGATGTCCACCTCAACGGCGCTGACATCACTCTGGCGCTTCTTGTTAACCTTCAGGACTGGAATCACAACCTCCTGAAGGGATGCGCCGCCATGCACAAAGCGGCTGCCAGAGCCTTTAAGACGCAGCCGGTTGATGGACTTGGGAATCTGCACTTCCATATCGCCATCCAGCCCAAGCTGCTCAGACGAGAAGTGATGGAAGGCCGGAGAGGCGGACAGCCCATTACCCAGCACGAACCGACGGTCCCGGTAGCGAATATCATCGCCAGAAACGGCATCGCCCAGGAAATCACTCTCATCCAGCTCACGGTTCTGGTAAATAAAGCCATGGTCAGCGGTGATCAGCAGGTTATTGGCGTTGGCCGCCGTGAGCTTCTTGATCAGACGAATCAGATCCCCCAGGGTCTGTTCCGCAGCTTCAAAGGCCTGCCCCTCTGAGTGCATCTTGTCGCCGGTGTGATCGATGCGGTTGTGGTAGATGTACAACACATCATTACCCTTGAGCAGCTCACGGCTGTCTTCCCGGTTGAGCTGCATAAAATCCTCCGCCTTGACGGCCTGGCCCCGACCATCCAAGGCGGCCTGCAGGATTTTGGTACGGTTGACCGTGCCCTGTGAGCTTTGGCCATCCACCAGTACCGTGCCGGTGTCGTTGTCGGCGATCGCCAAGGACTTGTTGGGCAGCAGCGCCGCCATACCGAGCTGGGTATAGCTGGGAAGGGTCGAGAGTGCCGGTTCAAGCTCCGCGCTGTAGCGATCTTCCTGCCGGATAAGGCCCAGCAGCTCATCACCAATCTCGTAGCGCATGGCGTCGGAAATGATCACGCAGATCCGTTTATCCTTGCGCAGGTACGGGCGAACCCAGTGCTCGAAAAAGGCCTTTTGCTGAACGACCGGATAGGCCTCCCAGCGCGGCGCGGCGTCCACGTGGACCTGGAAGCCGTCGCCCAGCTTGAGCAGATAGTTGTTGGAATACAGGTTCTCCACCTGCTCGCTGAGCTCGCCCATCAATGAGGCCTGGCCAGACATGCGCACATGGTAGGTAAACTTGCGGTAGAGCTGATCCAACTGGAACCAGGAACGGCTGTATCGCTGAACGCCGTCGGAGAGGCTGTCCATGGTGAGACGAGCCTCACCGAGCATCTGGACAAAACGGGCCGCAAACTCAATGGCTTCATACAGGTGGCGGAACTCCCCGTACCAGTGGCCCTGGCGCCGCTGCCGTACCCACAATGCCACATCGCCACTAGTGACCGTGCGGCCTACCACCGCCCGCACCAGGTCACTGATAATCTTCTGGTCGATTAGCCGGAAGTAATCCAGCTCAACCAGGTCCCGGAAGTCCCGCTTACCCAGATCCTGCTCAATGCCCAGCACCTCGGCACACTCGGCAGACAGGGTTTCAAACCCCTGCTCGAACTGCCGGCTGTCTTTCCAGCGCTTGAGGAACACCAGGGCATCGCCGGTCAGTTTGACCTCGCCATCGGTACCCATGGCGTAGCAGGACTTGAACAGCTCGATCACAAAGTCGCGCAGGCTGGGTTCACTGGCCTCATAGCCGTAGAAACGGGCCAGTTGCTCCCACAGGAAGCTATCCAGACCGCAACGCTCAATCAGCCGAATGCCATCATCGCGCTCTTCCGCCAGTTGCTGCAGCAGGGTTTCCACCACCGAGTCCATACGGGGCTCGCTACCGGCACACACGGCCAGCATCTTCAGGCGCAGCTGGCCGGCGGTATCGTCCGGCTTCAGCAACTTCTTCAGTGCCTCCTTGCGCTTGATCGCCTGAAAGAACTCCGTATGGGCCTGAGCTATCTCGGCGAACTCCAGGCCCAACTCCAACTCGGACAGCCAGATGGCCACCTGGTCGGTCCGGAACTCGCCGTGGGCCAGCTGTACGTCCAGCAACCAGTTGTCCAGATCCTCCGGTTGTGGCCCTTCTTTGTACAGCAAGAATTTCTGTTCCGGTGCCTCCCGCAGGATGCGATGTTTCAGGCCGTACTCGTTGTTGGCGATCTCCAGCTTCTCCACGTCCGGAATGGAAACCGCCTCGAAGTCACTGCGCAGCTCTTGCTTGGTGTCGTACCAGAACACAACCCGGTGCTTATCGAAAAGCCTGCCCAGCGCATAATTGATTTGCTGGCTCATTCTTTGCCCCCGAGCTTCTCCAAGCGCGACACCCACTCATCAAAGTGTTTGCATGAGGCCCGCAGAGCACCGAGGCCGATGTGAGCCGCAACCGATACCCCTGATGTCACCTTGTCGTACTCCGGTATCTCTTTGAGAATTCGTTTTGATGGCGCTGTTTCTCGACCGTCATTGATGAGCTCCGGATTTTGGGAGCCGACCATCTTCACTAGATTTCCAATTGGCTGGTCGTGCTCCAGGTACTCCCAATCCAGCTTGGCCGGGTCAGCCAGAATCAGGCTTTCAAATTCATGCAACTGGATATAGGGAATAAAGTTTGGCTTGTTCATTTCATTGCCAAAAGCAGCTTCGAGCCGTTCGATCCTTTGATAAGGCTCCAGCCGTTCCGCCTCGTCAAATCCTGGGAAATCGTCTGGCAAGGCATATAAATCGAACATGCTGGTAAACCAGCATTCCTGGTTGGCGTCTTCCTTCATCCAGGTTTCGATGTCTGCTTTTGCCTTCTGGTAACTGATCAAGCCACCCCGGTATTCTTTGGCTGCCCGTTTGTCCTTGCTCGTTAACACACAGCGCGCGTCGGTGTAGACATCAAAGTGCGCCAGATGGGGTGTCAAAACCTGGTCGACGAAGGCTTTCTCGGTCTGGCCCTCTGCGGTTATGTGCAGTCGAATCACGGCTGCCCTCCCAACACATTTTTCTCCCAAAGCTCCGAGAGGCTGTACCGTTGCAACCATTCACCCAGCGCCTCCGCTTCCAGACGGTGGAACGAGCTGGCGCCGGTCTTTGAATCGCGCTCCACAATCACAATCTGCTCCGGCAGGAATTCATCCACCAGCCGTGTGGACTGGGTGGCCAGGACCACCTGCGTTTTCTGGGATGCACGTTTGATCATACCGGCAAGCTCAAGCGTGGCAGCCGGATGCAGACCCAACTCCGGCTCATCCAGAACGATCACTTTTGGAAGCAACGCCGGTGGCTGCAACAGTAGTGTGGTCAGCGCCATGAAGCGAAGAGACCCGTCGGAAATCTGATCCGGACCAAAAAGATAATCCTGGCGGTAGGTATCAGACCAGTTCAGTCGCACGAAACGGTCATTGCCAGGAAGGGTATCCAGTACGAAGTCGTTGAACTGCGGCATAATCTTGCGAATATGCCGGACAATTCGTTCGTAGTAAGGACGATAGCTGTCCGACTCCTTCAACATCTTGAGGAAGGCCGCGAGGTTGCCCCCATCGCTGCGCAGGTAGGACACATCATCAACGTACACCCGGTCCTTGATTCGGGCGGTGTCGGATGTGTCGTGAAACTGGAAGGTTTGTATGCCTCTGAGCAGACCGGTAAGCACTTTACTGGTGGGCCGATCATCCTGCCCCAGATCCGCTTCGGGGCCACCACTGGACAGAAAGTATTCCTGCGGTCTGGGGTGACCGGCCTTGTGATAGCTTACCTGTTCACCGCTGACGAACAGCCGGTCCGGCAACCCATACGATAGCTTTACATCGTAGGAGTCCGTGGTGCTGTCATCTTCCAGTTTCACGCTGAAACTCAGCGATTCGGTCACCTTTGGGCCATAAAACAGAAGCTGGCTGACGCCCTGCCTGCCAACGTACTGCTGCAGAGCACCAGTGGTCATAAATCCCAACAGCCGGAACAGTGAAATCAGGTTACTTTTCCCGGAGCCATTCGCCCCCAACAGCACCGTGACATCGTTAAAGGCAATACGCTCGTAGTCGTGATTGCTGATGGATTTAAAGCCTTTAACGGCAATTTCTTTCAATTTCATAGGTAGCCCTCCTTCATGAGCGACCTGGGATATTCATGAGAGGCCTGGGAAATTCGATTACTCATGCGGCGGCATAGTCCCCAAACAGGTATTTGATGGTGGTCCAGAACTCACCGAAACGGCCGTCTGCTCCCATGGTTAAGTAGCCCGACACGAACTGACCCAGCTCATCATGGCTCAAGCTATCATCCAGGAAAGGCTCAATTGCTCCAGCTCTCAACTCATTCAACTTGGGCAGGTCGAGGCCCAGTCGGGTAATGGTTTCACAGGCCGCCCGGTCGTTATTGTCAGCAGGTTTAATCCAACCATCACCTTCAAAACCAAACCGGGGCTCACAATTCGCATCCAGCGGAGATATCAACAGCTCGGGGTCAAACCAGTCGCCTTTCAGGTTACCGCAGTGACGGGGCTCACCCTTTCTGATCTGATTCTGGCAGGAGCACAAAAGATTGCCGTAATCCAGCGGATCCACAGTCGGGTCACTCTGAGGCTGAAAGTGTTCTATGTGGGAATCGCCCTCGGTTAACCGGCGTTCACAATAGCAGCAGATGTAACCCTGCTCCCGCATCAATGATCTCTTTACCGAGGCTTTGGGCTCACCCCTCAGGTCGCCATAGGTAGGCTGCCAGTCTTCATTGACATTGGCCAGAGCCTTCCATTGCGTAAAAACTTCAGGTTCGTGGCGCTTCTCCACATACTTCATCGGCCAATCAGCTCCTTGCGTTTGATCAGCACCTTGGCTTTTACCAGTTCCGGATCTTCGCCAATGTCTCGTTCCAATTCAGCAATGCCTTTTCTGGCAGTATCAAGCTCGCCATCATTGATTTGCCCGTAAATAGCTCGAAGAGCATCTTCCACTTGGTCAGGGCGTGTGGTCTCAAGGCCCATCAGATCTTCAAGTACCCTGTCCACCGTCTTCCCGTAGGACTCATTCGGGCGAACAATCTCCAATTCCCCGGCATCTGTCATGTTCATAAGGAACAGATTCTCCGGTTTCACATGGGTAATTACATGCGGTGAATGAGTGGAGATAAAAAACTGACAGTTCGGGAAAACCGCCCTCAAACTGGGCACCACCAGGCGCTGCCATTTCGGATGCAGGTGCAGATCAATTTCATCGATCATCACAATGCCATCTCCCAGCAGCGGATCTTCTCGCTCCGGGTTGGCTATGGCCATGCGCCTGGCAAGGTCACCAACCATCGCCATCAAACACTTTTCGCCATCAGAAAGCTGGTTTACCGTGAGCCGCTGGCCTTTCTTCGTTACCTCCATCCGCAGCGGTTGCCGCCTTACGGTCAGGTTTTGGAAATCCGGCATGAAAATCTCAAGGGCCCGCCGAACCGCCGTTAGCTGAGGATCCGGGAACTGGAAATCGTCCGGCTTAATCAAATCGTCTTTGTACTTGCGGTTCTCGTTCTCAAGATCTTCACGCTCCCGGAACCATTCAAAGAAAGTACGGAAGTTGGCCCCACTGGTTAGCGACTCCTCATAAGCAGAAAGAAGCCCAAACTGATGCTTTTCCCGGATACGCAGTGGAATATCCAACACAGCGCGATTCACCGGGTAGTAGGCAAACAAGGGGATGTTTACCTTCCCATTGTGCTCGGTGATGCCCGCTTGAATACCCTTGGCCGTTTCGGATGCAGAAATCAGAACAGAGGCCAGGTCCTTTTTGCTGTACCCCTTACGCACCTTCGCCAAGTTCCAGCCGAAGTAAGTACCCTCATCACATAGCTGAATGGCCAGATTGGCAGAAGATTCACCATTCCTGATATCGGATTCTGCAATCGGACGCCCAGATGCACCCGCATGCTTAATCCGGTTCGCCAGCCAGGACAGCATGATGGCCGAAGCATCCAGAATGCTGGATTTGCCCGCGCCATTCATACCGACAAACACATTGAGCTTGTCGTCCAGATCCAGCGGTAGATCTTGAGCGCCACGAAAGCGCTGCAAGGTTAGTTTGCTGATATGCATGCCTGTGCTCCTAGCCAGAGAGGCCGGTAATCTTCTTCAAGGCGCTGCCAAACTTCGGGTAGTTGGCTTTTACCCCGTCATCGAGATCGATTTCTACCTGTTCGGTAGCCAGAGGGTAGAGCACATCCCGCTCGTAATCATCCAGCTCGGCAAGAATCTTGTTGATTTTTTCGATCTCTTTCAGGGCCTTGGTTTTCTCACCCTGAGAGGCGCTAGAGCTGATACTGACGGCTTCCAGGTGGTTCTTCCGGGCTTGCAGTTTCTCGTCTTTGAAATCGCGCAGATACTCCAGCACCGTACCCACGGTATGGGGCTGATAGCGGTGCATGTAGATCAGCGCGTTGAATGAGCCTTTGGGTGAGGAGAACAACCAGTAGATGGGCCGCTTCTTGTAACGACGCACGTGGTCGTTATAGAAGTCCTTCAGGAAGTACTTGCGGATGTCCTTACCCAGTGCCTGCTCGACAAAGCGGAGGTTTTCCTCATAGTGCTCTTCACCAAAGGCGATGCGCAGGAATTCACGGAAGCGCTCGGTGATGTCGTCGGTGAACCAGTCACCGTCAAGCATGGGAATGACATTGTCATCATCCGCCGGGAAACTCGGCTCTGGGATCTGCTTCAGGTAGTCCGCGATGGTCTCGCCTTGGTTGGCCAATATCAATCCTGGCTTATCCAGTGCGTAGCGACCAAACATACAGCCGACAGCGTAGCTTAGGAGCTCCGCCATGGTGTCGGCACGTAGGCGGGCTTCGCGGTCACCCTCCGAATTCTTTACCCCATAGCGATAGGCAGGGTTGCAGGTGAGCGTGATCTCCTCGATCGGAACCTCGGGATTCAGCTCATCTTGCAGACCATAGGCATCGATGAAGATGCGGTTGTTCTCTTCTTCCAGCTGTTGCATTTCATCCGTCCTACACCTCCAATAGGTGCGGAGATGCGCATAGCTGTCCTCGAGAGTTTCTTTCCGGTGATCAGGTGAGAGCAGCGGGAGCTCAATGAAATCCCAAGAAGTTTCATAGGCATCCCAGTCGGACTTATAGGTTTGAATTATTTTTGCGACTTCAGCCTCAATAGAGTGGATCTGTGGTTCGATGACTTCGGTCCAAAACGGAAGAGATTTAAGATTCCCCACTTGGAAATTTAAAGTCGGGTTCAGCATCTTTAGGAAATTGAATGCTAGAGTTGAGCAAAGAAAACCTGTAGTTGCCAAAGGACTCGTTGGAAAGAGTGAAGAGCCACCGACATCAAAGACGAATCCTTGTGGAGTATAACGAGCCGCGAAGTTTGCGCTAGTAACGAATGTCCAAGTAACGCCTTCTTGAAAATAGTGGCTTTTACCGTCGTGACGGTGCCCCGAAAACGTCTCCATTAGGCGATTGCCGTACTCGTCGTATCTGAGTACAAATTCACAATTCCCATACCAACGTCTGAACTCGCCACCTTTGTTGTAAGGGAACCACTTTTTTCCGCTATTCAACGCACCCTCACGAGACGAAAACCCAGTGCCGAATTCACCTCTGGACACTTCGGCCCAATATCTGACAACTTCTTCGTTCTTTCCGGTGGACAGCCCGTGCTTAACCTCGGCAACTTTCTTAAGTGGCCGAGCCTTTTCAAATACTCGGAAGACCTGATCAGATGCCCAATAGGCTAGAGGCTGTCCCGGGAGGCGTTTCAATGCCGCCTGTGTTGTGACATACCGGTTGTAGCCCGGGTCCAAAAACAGATCCTTGATCTTTTCTGGGGGGCGTACTTGAACGTGCTGTTCAAAAAGACGACGGTAAATCGCTTTGGACGATTCATTGGGCTTTGATCGCGCCATTACGAATGCCACGCTGCCAAAGTCCGACCCGAAAATCCCACGGCCCAGATGCAACAGAGATGAGACGGTGTCGGACGACAAGAGTTTGGCGCGCAGTTTTTCGAACGAGCCAAGGAACATCCAAGATGGCAGATTGATCATACCCCATTGTCCGTTCGTTACGGTCAATGTGGTCGCTCGCTCCATAAAGCACGTCATCAGGTCGGCTTTACTATCAGGGTAGTTTTTTTTGATCCAGGCACCTAATGCGCCGTTAAGGCCTTTAGCACCAGCATACGGCGGGTTGGCCACCACCACGTGGTACTTCGGTGACAGCGCCTCGGCCATGCGCAGCACCGCCAAGACGCGCACCTGCAGCTCCTTCAGCAGCATGTCGGAGCCCACATCTCTCTCCTCCACAGCCCGCAGCGTATCGATCGGGTCGCTCAGCTTCGGCACGATTAGCGAGCCTAAGTTTTTCGCTTGCTCGAACTGATTTAGTGTTTCGCGTACCTCGGCAGTAAAAAGATCCTTGCCCACCAGACCGGCTACATCCTGCATCTCGGTTTCGGTAAAGGCCACGTTTTCGAGTACGACAACATTAGGCTGCACCGACTTCTGAAAGAACCGGCGCTGCTTTTCACGTGCTTTCATGGTCAGAGCAAAGGCGGCCAACTCACCGGCGCGCTCGTCGATCTCAATGCCATAAAGGTTATGAGTCAGAATCTTTACCGGAATATCGGCGGGCTCATAACCTTCTTCCTCATAAATGGCATACAGCAAATCAAATGCATAAGTCAGCATGTGTCCCGACCCACAGGCTGGATCGCAGACCTTGATTTCTTCCGGGTTGCTGATTCGGAGGACGTCGATCTCGGGCTCTTCTGGCTTGATGTAGTAATCCATCTGTTCAATCAGGCCTGAGTCTGGCCGGTTGAGCATCCAGAGACGGCCCAGCGAGTTTTCCACTAAGTAACGAACAATCCAGTGAGGAGTGAATAGCTGGGTCGCCGCTGGGATATTCTCGGGAGTAACCTTCTTGTTCTTCTTAAGATCGGCGAATACTTGGTCTTTCTTTTCGGAGATATAGAACTGATACAGCCAGCCGATCACCTCAACATCTTCACAGGCATCCGGCGTCATGGCTTCGCGGGTGTAGGCCAGAATTGAGTTACCCGAAAGCAAATCATCCGGCATCAACAGCTCGGTGTAGTCGTCGATACGCTCGAACAGGAACGGCATCGCGCTGTACCAATAGTTACAGGCGGCGACGACTAGCAGGCGGTAGGCTTCCCCCTGGGGATCCTGGCTTGGCGTTTTACCGTCCAGCAACGCGAAGATTTTCTGGCGAGCCTTATCTGGAACGATTTCTTCATCGATATGCCCCATTTTGGCATCTGCCAGGATCTCCGGCTGGAACTGCCCCTCTGCAGGAGACACCACGCCAACCCGGTTATAGCGGTTCACGTCCATAAACCGTAGAGCGGAAAATCGGTTGAACCAGATATAGGCTACCCGCTCGATAATTTGCTCTTTGCCCTGCTCCGCTATCGCCTCTTCCAGCTTTCTGACGGATTCAGGCCTCTCCCGCCTTGCGGGGTTCTCTTCCGACAAAACCAGCTTGAGCTTGGCTGAGACTTGCTCTATCAGGCTACGGCGGGCAAATTGAGCAAATTTTTTGAGCTTTGTGGTTTCCATAACTTCTTGCCTTAATGCTGATCGTTACCGGTTGTTATGCGCTGGCGTATAAACCGGCGTATATATTCACGCCCCGCGTGTAAATTAACGCGCTCGTTTGTAACTGGCCCCTTTAAGATCACCTTCTTTCTCAATCTCGCCCCGTTTCCTGAGTTTCGACAATAGCTTGTAGGCCTGGTCTGGACTGATGTGACAAAGCTCAACCACGTCTGCTCGTTTAATGCTGCCGTGAAGATCGATATAGCTCATCACCATTTGTTCCTGCTGTATGGTGTCAAAGCCTGCCTGACGCACGTAAGCGGCTTTCTCTCCCGCGCCTCTGTATACCTTGGCGCTCAGCGTATAAGTGCGACCTGCCCCACCACCGTGAGCTTTCACCAGTCCTGCTTCTACCAGCTTTTCCAGAGTGCCCCTTACGGCCGTTTCAGGTTTCTGAACAGACTTAGCCAGATCAACGGTTTTTAAACGCCGTTCATTGCGCAAACGGGACAGAATGATCAGGCTATCGATAGGCATTTCAGTGCCAGTCTGCTCTTCCCGCTCGACAATCATGCGCAGGAACTCGGCGTCCGCATCCGCTGCGCTCATGCGCACAGATACGGTGTGAGCGGATGACATGGAGTAGTCCGGTGCAGTACGCCCGTAGCGGAGCATACCCTCGAAGATCCGGTCGATGCCCCGGCCAGTGCGTTCGGCCAGGCCGATGCGCTTGATGATGTCTGCCAGCAAGGGGTTACGGGAGCGGGGATCGGCCACCAGCAGGTTGTCCAGATTCACACCTTCTACAAACCCACCCGGGTTACTGATGCTCAAACCGTCATCGTCCAGTTTGACGTGTACAGCGCCCAGGGCGCTGTAGTCGCGGTGAACCAGGGCGTTTACGAAGGCTTCCCGGAAGGCCCGCCGGTCGAAGTTGGGGATGGGCACGCGGAACAACCCTACCTGAATTTCCTCTTCCTCCACTCGGGCGCGGAACAGCAGCTCTACTTCTTCAAACGTCTCTAATAGCGGCTTGCGGTAAAACTCGTTAACCAGCACGTCGGTGCCGCGTAGTACCTGAAACGCCACCTCATGAGAGGGCAGGTGTTGTCTCAACTGCATTTCATTGCCTAGCAAGAGTAAACCGGCAACGGTTGGGCGGCGCTGCCCCCCGGTGTTCACAGTCAGCCCCAATGCACCGTCCAGCTCATCATCTGCCAAGGGCAGCAAGCTCTGGTCACCACCATATTTTTTGATGGCGTTACGGATGCGAATCCGCTGAATTGGGTCCAGGTCTTCAACGGAAAGGTTATCCACAGGCAGTGCCGAGGGATCCGTAACGCCGAGGCTGGACTCACGTTGAACGAACTCATGTGGATAAAATGGGACGGCTTCCGGCGTTCCATCCATGCGCAGGCGCCTCCGCTGCAATAGCCCCTCGGAGGTTGAGACCAGCTGCCGGGATTTCGGTACCCGAATCCTCGCAATGGGCTGGCCACCCAGTTCGTGGGGTTCAACCCGCACAGCCAACGACGGAAGCGTTTTGTTGGCAATAAGCGCTGGCAACGTACTCAGGTTACGGTGATTGGCGTGAAGGCCTGTGGGTGTGCCGTCGTCCTCCACACCCAGAAACAGATCTCCACCCTCTGTGTTGGCAAGAGCCACCACTGCCGCAATCAGTTCCCGGTCAGGCAAGCATTTCAGGTCGCTTTTAAATTCTACGGTGAGGTTTTCACCCCCTGCGATCAATGCCGGTACGTCGTGTTCTGTGTCGTGCATGTTTCTTCCTAGATTTGCACTTTCCGGCCTTGCCGAATTTCCGCGAGCAAGGCGTCACGAAGGGAGTTCAGATAACGGTCTACATCGCCCTCGTCAGCCAACCAGGCCTTGTTGAAGGCTACATGCAGGTTGCGTGACTGAACGTATTCCTCGGCTACTTCTTTGATTTCTTCTGGCTGCCAGTCATCTTCGCTAACCGTGCTCGGATCTTTTGGTTCAACCGGTTCTGCTTTTTGTTTGGCTAGAGAGACCATTTTGGCGAGCAGTTTTTGATAGCCCTGTTCTTCAAAGTACCGAAGCCGGTCTTTGATCACGGCAATCAAGGTTTCCTGGCCGATGGATTCCGTCAGCTCCAGGAAGGGTTTATTCAGCTCTTCCTGACGTGGCTCCGGCAGGGATTGGTATTCTTCCATGCTTTGCATTCGCTGTTGCATGGTTTGTAGCGACTTCTCCGCCTCGGCCCGGGTGTGCTGTACCTTTTCGTCAATTCGCCCCTGCAGGCTGTCCAGATACCCTTTTAGCTGTTGGATGCGGTTGCCCTTGTAGCACTTGGGATCGTTCAGAATGGCGCGGATCTTGGTGATCTCATCGCCCGGGACATAGATGAAGTTAGGCTCCTGGTTCTGAAGGAACGAGCGGGCCTGGTTGTAGATATCTTTTTGAGAGCCACTCATGAACTTGCGGATGGGGTCTATAACATCCTCTTTCATGTCCAACAGGCGGTCTTCCTGCTTGCCCAGCTCTGTCAGGTGCCAGGTGTAGGGCTTTCCGGCGACCTCTTTCAGCGTCACCAGGGCAGGTTTCAAGGCATTGAGAAACGGGTACTGATCGACCTGCGCTATCCGCCGATCCAGGTCGTGGTACATGTCCTGGAAGGCTTCGCCGGCCTCTTTACCCAGGGCCTTGGCTTCGCTGCTGCGGGGCGGGCTGTCGAAGAAGTCCTCGTAGAACGACTTGAGGGCTCGGACCTGAGAGGCGGTGAACTCAATCTGTGGTTCCAGCACCACGTTGCCGTGGCCGTGAGTGTTACGCAGGGCGCGCTCCAGCTCGCTGTCCTCCAGGATGTTACCGTCGAGACGAACTTCCACCTTGCCACGGGCACAAAGGTTGGCCAGGGTGCAGAGAATCGCGGCGTAATACCAGCCGTAGGGTTTGTGTTCGAACTTTTCCAGCAGGCTCTTGAGGGTGGTGCGGACACCGCCCCGATTGTTGCTCTGAATGAACGCCAGCACTTCCTGCTCGGATTCTGCCAGGGCCGTGGCGTCGTTACCGAAAAGGCCATCGTCTGTACGGTTGAGGCAATTGCTGATGTCGTTTTCCGTGTAGGAAACGCCGCGCAACATGCGGAGGTTGGGGTAAGCCCGTGAAATCAGCTCATGGAAGCCCCGAATAATGCGCGTCTGGGGGTCCTCATTCGCCACTTCCACATCGGCGCCGCCAATGAGCAACTTGGACTTGCCCATGAGGGTCTGAACCTGCTGCCGGAGCCTGGCCTCGCGCTCACGGTTCTGAAAGCCCTTGTCATTCAGGATCCGCTTAACGGCTTCCTGCTGGGTAACGGAAATGTTCTGCTTGATGTACTTCTCGGTGCGCTTGAACATGAGCAGATCGCGCACCAGGCGCTCGTCCGACGGCATGAGCACGAACAGCTCGTCCGCCTTGTAGGTCGAGGCTGTGCGTAGCATTTGCTCGTTGTCAGTATGCTCGTGGAACGGGCTGATGACATTGATCGAGAGCTCGTATTCACGCCCATGCAGACGATCATCCAGTTTGCGCGAATAGGAGTAGTCCTGCCCCTGGTTTTGGGAGGAGCCGGCGTCATAGCGGATTTTGCGCTGTTTTATAACAAAGTCGAAAACGATCTTTTCCAGCTCGTCCGCAACGTCCGATGACTCAACCTCTGTGTTCTTGATCTCCTGCTCGACGTCCTTTTCCTCGTCCGTCAGGTACTCGTACTGGTCGCCGTTGCGCTGTATGTAGGTCTGTTGCTCCAGAAGGCTCAGGGCTTCTTCGACCTTGGTGCGAAGTGCCGGTAGATCCTGATCGAAGGCATCCAGCATCAGCACGCAAAGGTTGCGCACCGTGGGCTTGAATTCCTTGACATATTTGACCAGGAACAGGGCCTTCAGCAGCCGGATAGCGAAGGCATTATCGAGATGGTTCTCGGCCTGAATAATCGCCCGCTGTATTTGTGATTTCAGTGCAGAGCGGATGCCTTCAAACATCAGGTCAAAGGTGGCCAGCTGGCCCACCTCATGGTTGCCGATGTGGATGGCCACCTGCTGGAAAACACCCAGCATGGAGCGCTCACCGACAGAACTGTGTTTACCCTCGAAGGCGTTGTGCTGCGACAGATTCTGGATCGCCGATTGAAACAGCGCGAACTGGTAGGGGACGAAGGGGTAGCTGTGGATGAAGTGGTCCCTGTCCCGGAAGTTCCGGTAGGTGGCCGATCCATCCGCGAAGTCAAACAGGGTTTTGAAGTTGTTTGCCTGCGCGTGATAGACGTCCGACAGCTGATTGACGCCTTCTTCGGTCTTGGTTAGCAGGCGCTTCTGGATGACCTCCGCCACGTCCGCACTGGACAGCTTCATACGGTTATTGAACCGTGCCTGAATTTTCGAGAAATCGTTGCCTTGCTGCTTGCCCATTTCGCCAACCACGTTTTTCATTTCTTCCTGGGCGGTGACGATAATCCAGGCCCGCCCACGACACTTGGTGGCGAGGCTCTCGGCAATGGTTTGCAGGTTGGTCATCAGCTTGGTGTTGTCGGCAATGTACTGGCCAACCTCGTCCACAAAGAAGTTCAGGCGGAACTCTTTGTGGCCACCCTCTTTTGCCTGCTTCTCGATATAGGTGTTCACATTGTCCGCGAAGTCCTCTATCGAAACTCGGTATTCGCTGCGGTACTTGTCCAGAATGCCCGCTGCCGACTGCGGGTCGCCACCGGTCACAGCGGCGTAGGCTTTGGCGATATTCGCGCCTTCCAGGAGGGCCTGCTCCCGGCCTTTCTGCCAGGGGCGGCCGGCGATGGTCTCGTACTCGGCTTTGAATTGTTCGTACAGGCCACGGCCGTCCAGATCGCGCTCAAACTGGGCAATGTGCCCTTGTTTGCCGTAGTAGCCGCACATTTCGTCGAAGACTTTAACGAACACGGCCAGAAGCGCATCGATTTGGGTTTTGCTGATGACATCGGCTTTCTGGTCGATGTTGAACAGAATGCTCTTCGCCGGAATTGAGACAGCTCGCTTCAGGTCGCCCCGGAGAATTTCATTCTCACTGCACTTGGGAAGGAACAGGTCCAGGGTAGTAGCACCGTCCATCTCCCGGTTTTCAAGCAGAAGGGCCAGCATCTTGAGGAGGTGCGACTTACCTGAGCCGAAGAAGCCGGATACCCAGACCCCGTTCGCCCCTTCGTAGTTATTGTAGGCGTCCAGGAACTCTTCGAGGCGTTTCTCGACTTCGTTGGTCAGTACGTATTCTTCAATTTCGAGGCGAAGACTGGCTTCATCGTCGGCTTTGATAACGCCTTCAATGGGGCGGTCAACGGGCTTTAGAAAAATATTCTTCAATGTCATTGTACTTTCCCTTAATGATTACGCCTCGAATCGTATCGTCCGCTCAGGCTTCGTAATGAAAGATGTTGAACGCACGGTAGTACTTGTCGTCATGCAGCCTGCCGAACAGATCCAGCGATGCACCGGTTTCCAGCGAGTGGGTATAGGACCCCGGAAAGAACATCACCGTTGGCTGGTCTTTGGCGGTGCTCTGCAAGTTGTTGAGCACGTTATGGGAGCGTATGTAGGGGAAAACCTCGCCCACCCCTGAGAGAAACAGCACGTCAAACTCAACGGACTGGAGTTTTGCCGCAATAGCGGGCACCAAATGGGCTTCCGGGTCCAGCACTCCCTGTAGCAGTTCTTTCAGCTGATCCTTTGAGACCGTGGGCTCGAGCTCCAACACCTGCTCCCAGATGTCTCTTTCTTTCAAAATATCGACGGCCAGGTCGTACAGATTGATACTCAGGATCCGGATGCCCGCCTGCTCCAGCCGGTTAACCAACTGCCGCTGAAGACGCTCCATCTCGACCGCTTCTTCAGGCCGGTAGGGACAGATGAAGAAAGGCACTTCATTACCCAGTCCCTGTTTGTTCAGGAACCGCTGGCCGGAAACCACGCTAAACAGGTGCTGTAGTCGCTCCTGCATCGGCATTTTGGCAATGTCCTTTATCAAGCTGACATCCCCCTGATATCGGATTCATAGACTGGGAAGTAAAAGAACTCGTCAGGATTGTTCTGACGCAGCAACTCAACCAGCCTGGAGCTTAGCAGTATTGCGTTGATGGTTTTGTCCTTAGCTAACAACCCTGCCTCCCGCAGCATTCTGAACAGGACCTGCCGCAATTTATTGCGCGTTGAGGCGCTGGCATTATCCAGTTCGTCATGCCATTCGGATTTACGGTTATAGAAGGCATCGAAATCCTCAAAACTGAGATCCAGCTTCATCGCGACAAACCGTTCGTGTAGCACTTCCACCGCGAAGTCCGCTATAAAGCGATAAAGGCGGCACACGGAAACCCACAGGAGATGTGCCTGGTCCTGGTGGTTTGCCTCGGCCAGGAAAGTCAGTTCGCTCTCGGTCAACGTCTTCAGGCGTGCAATCGCCTCTCTACAGGTGCGCTTTGCCGTGCTTTCCGTTCTGGCCTGTAGCAGGTTGTCATGCAGAGCTTGAGTCCGCACCTCATCCCAGTCACGGAGCGACAGGTACAGCTCGGCCAGCTTCACCGATTCGCGGTGATACAGGCTGCCGGACGTGAAGGAGATGCGATACCGGCCTTGGGTCATTCGGAACGCTCACCCTTGCTCGTCTCGGCGGCTCCTCCGCCCTTGACCCACTCATCTACCTCGATTTTTTTGAACTTCCAAAATCGCCCCATGCGGTGGGCGGGCATTGAGTGCTTGTCGATCCAGCGGTACACGGTGTCATTGCTGACACCGAGGTGCTTGCCTATTTCGTCTACGGATAACCAGCGATCTTCCATCTCGGCCATGTTTTCGCTTCCTATGGGCGATGGTATTGCCACCTCACCTGAGGTGGCACGGTCTCGTGGGCGGAACCGCCCTACACTACATTGACTGACCAATATATAGAGGTGCCACGCTGCATTCAACCGATTTGACCCGGATAGACCAGCAAAGAACGGCATATATAGCCATATGAAATCTGGGCGGTCCCATCAATAGCTCCACGCAATCAACACCTGCGGCGTGAGCTGCAGGACTTTTATCGCCAACAGCCCTCATCTCTCCTCGCTGGAGCGGCTTGAACTCCCGCTGGCAGCCTCCTTCAGTCCGGCGAGGTGCTCCTCCAGATCTTTCAGAAGGCGCTCGCTTTTCCGCACGATTCGACAAAGCTCCGCCTGGTTGGCATTGAGCCTTCGCAACATTTCAAAACCGGCCTCAGTCTCCACGATGAGCGGTTGCTCCCAGTCCTGGGCCCGCGTGAAGGCTGGTTTGTGATAGCGGAACCGACCTTCTTTGCGGATGTACTCACTGAACACTGACCGGCCCTCGCCGCTCTTCGGGACAAAGCGGTTGTAGTACCAGGACAATTCCAATTTTCTTTTCCGGAGTCGAACACGGCAGCCGAAGTGGCCGGGATACCCGGGTGTCTTGTCGGTGCGATGGGCGATGTTGTGGGACCAAAAGTGATCACAGAGCCGCTGCGCCAGATAGCGGTACCTGGCTTGCTCCACGTCTGCTTGCTGGTGAATCGCTGCCAGAAATTGCCGGCATTGCTTGACGGCGGCTTCGATGCCTTGTTGGTGGTTCACGTTTTGGGCTCGGCTGACTGCCTCCCACTTTTCGCAGATTTCCTGGTGAGTCATTCGTTTGGTCATGGCTGGCTCCTCGCTATGGATTTGCCAACAATCGTAAGCAGCTGAGTGCTTAGAGCTGCCATGCGCTTTTGCCTTTTTCGGACGAAAAGACGGGCTTGGAGGCAGATTCCTTCCTCCAAGCCATGGGACCTTTCCAATTCCTGTCCACGTAACTAACTGATTTGGGACTTTCGCATTGCGTTTCCCTGCCCGACGGCATAGGTAGCATGGGCTGAAAGCGTCGTGTACCGGTACTTATTTGGGACCCTGGCCTCCCACCTCAGTGACAACACCGATATCCGGTGGCTTGATGGAACCGGGCTGATTGTCGTCGCTACAACAATTCCCGCTATTTCCTCGGGACACTTACAAGGGGCTTGGAAGAGGCCTTTTGGAGCCCCGGTGTGATACGGGGATAACCCGTGAAGTAACAGGGCCTCGAAAAGGCTCTTTAAGAGGCTGTTTTGATCACGTTCAGCATTGACTTTCACATGTGAAAGTCAATGAGCATTACCGCTTCACAAAATGATGCCGTGATGGTGGCGGGTGACAGCGGCCGTTCACATTTTCACCAGATTTCGCCCAAAAACCGATGAGGCCCCCATGAAAGCCGCCCTAATGAAAGAAATTAACCTTTAATTTCAGACATTTATAATTTTTTTCTCTTTGCGCCCCAAATGGCCAATTCCGCGGTTCTGGTCCTGACTCCTGATTACTAATAATCACTCCTGCCGTTAATCAACGAACCAGGAGTAGATAATGAAACACATGTTTTCCAGCGAGACCAGCGAGCGCTTGCTCACATACGAAGAAGTGTGCGCCGTCACTCAGCTATCGCAAGCCACGCTGCGTCGGTACGTCCGATCAGGTCGCTTCCCCGCCCCCATCAAGCCCAACCCGCAAGGTCGAGCCGTCAGGTTTCGGATCCAGGATGTTAGAAACTGGCTGGATCGGTTGTGACGGAGGGGCAAATGAAATTTCAATTGAGAGACTCTGGCCTGTACTGCTTCAGCTCTGATGAATGGCAAAGAGTTGGTGGATGGATTGAGGTTATTGCCAGAACCCGACTCTCCAACAAGAAGCACGGTCACGGTGCGCTGCTGCAGTGGAAAAATATGGACAACGTCCTGCTCCGCGAGGTGGTGTATGCGCGCAACCTGAACGGCGATAACGCCCGACAGATACGGGAGCTGCTCGTGGACAGCGGCTATCCGCTGGAGCCTGGCAATATCAGTTGGGCACGACTACAACGCTACCTGCTTGAGGAAATGGCAAAGGCGCCGCCGGCCACAACCGTCGACCGTACAGGTTGGCACGGCCCCATCTTCGCGACGAGTAGCTGGACGGCAGGTCAGGCGGATGAGCAGCACTACTTCGTCGGGCAGCTATCAACCTCCCCTCTACTTCAGGAAAACGGTTCTCTCCAGGATTGGCAAGCTCAAGTGGGGAAGCTGTGTGAGGGCAACCCGCTGGCGATGTTCAGCATTGGGGTAGCCCTTGCGGCACCACTGCTGAAGCATGCGGAGATTGAAAATGGGGCTTTTCACTTCGGCGGCAATAGCTCCAGCGGTAAAACGACACTACTGCAGGCGGCCGCGAGCGTGTGTGGTGCACCAACGTTTGTGCGGAACTGGGTATCGACTGCCAATGGCTTGGCAGCCGTGGCTGCTGAGCACAATGACATGTTGCTGGCATTGGATGAAATTGGCCTGGCGCGCCCGGAAGATGTCGATGTAGCGACGTATCATATAATGACCGGTGCCAGTAAGTTGCGTGCGAATATATCAGGGGACCTTACTGCACAAACGCACTGGCGAACTCTGGCTTTAAGTACCGGTGAGGTATGGCTATCGGAAGTATTTCAGGAAATAGGCAAGTCGGTTAAAGCCGGCCAAGAAACCCGACTTGTCGAGATTCCGATTTTTGGGAGGTTTGGAGCCTTTGACAAGTTGCATGGATTCAACAGTGCCCAAGAGTTCGTGGACACGTTGAAAAGCCGTACCGGGCACTACCACGGCACACTGTTCCGGCACTGGCTCGAGCGTCTTACAGAAGATGTGAATGACCTACCCAGCTACATCCAGAATGAGGTTGCCCGGTTGACGGAGCAATGGAAGACCCCTCATATGGCTTCGCAAGTCGTCCGAGTGATCAGGCGGTTCGCACTGATCACCGCTGCACTATGCCTGGCATGTCGGAACTATCTCCTCCCCTGGACGGAAGCGGAGTCGGTTCGAGCAGTACACCAAGTCGTTGGAGCCTGGCTTCGGAGCCGGGGTCACATCTTCAATTCGGAGGAGTACCGCCTGTTGGCCCGCCTTCGCGATGCTATTTACAAATGGAATCACCGTCTCGTTGACATAGAGCGGGGGGATTACGGAAGAGCAATTGGTCTGCGACGCAAAGTGGCCGGTGAGACGCAGTGGCTGATACCCAAAAATACTCTTATCAAGGAGCTTGGCCTTCGAAGTCGATACACCCGGGAAATTGAGCCGCTGATCCAGAGAGATTTCCTGGAAACCAATGAACAGAGCCGTGGCACCATGAAAATCAAGCTACGGGATCGATCGGAGCGTTTTTTCGCCCTGTGGCCTGATCGCATCAAGGCGTATTGGGAAGCGCTACCGGATGGAGATGGACTTTCCCAGTTTCCCACTTATCCCAGTGTTGATTCGGAGGTAACGGAGAATGAGTAACAAGACCTTCAGTCCGCCTTCGGAGGAGGTGCGCGCCAAGCTGCTGGCTCGTTCTGGACAGTGTGAGCGGCTGGTTCGGGAGTCGGACCGTCGAGCGATTACAGCCGTCAGCCGGACGCAGTGGTGGACCTTGGAACGAAAGCGAGTGGCTCCGGCACGACTCAAGCTGGGATGCAACTCAGTGGCCTGGCGCCTGTCGGATCTGTTGGCCTGGATTGAGCAACAAGGGGCCTGATCTGGCCCCTTTACCCTCCAGAGCTGACTTCACCTCTCACGATGGGCGCCAGCCACTCGCAGAGCGCCTCGTGAGCCGCTCTTCGCTCTTCAAAGTACGCATGCTTGTTATAAACCCGGTCCGTCCGGTTGCCGGGCAGTTGATTCAGGCAGCGCTGAGCCAGATTGTCATCAAAACCAAGCTTGCCCAGCTTCGTCCTGGCCGTGCCACGCAGATCGTGGACGCGGCGCTTGTCGAACGAAAAGAACTTTTTCTCAAAGAGTTTCTTGAGCGCATGGTTCAGCGTGTTTTCACACACAAACGGCGTCCGTGCTTTTTTACTGATCCTGCGAGCTGGAAATACCCACTCACTACCGCAGGAACGTACCTTCAGCTCATTCAGCCATTCCACGGCGGGCTCCGCCAACGGGATATCGATGGCCCTTCTCTTTTTGGTCCTTTCCTCGGGCAGGTACCAGATACGGTTCTCCAGATCGAATTCCGACCAAGGCGCTGCCAGCAGCTCCATTTTTCTCGTACAGGTCGCAATCAACAAAGCACAGGCCAGGTAGTTTTCACGGCTGAACTGCGCCGGAATCACCCGGAGTTTGGTGAAGAACTCGGTGACTTCGTCTTCATTCATTGGGTAGTTGGCGGCCTTCTCCTCCCCGCCGGCGTCCCTGGGACGGAATGGCGAGGCTGGATTGAACCTGGTGACGTCCAGTTTGATGCCATGATCAAACAGGTTCCTCAGCAGGCGCATCAAATCATTTGATAGGGTTGGGCGGGGCTTATTGTCGTCATAGCCAGTGGCCACGTCCCGCAGGATTTCACTGATATCCACTGGTCGGATCTTTTCAAGTTCCACCTTTCCGATGCGCCAGGCGACCTCACGCTCGTACAGGCTCTTCTCTTTATGGTGGGACGCGATTTCTCGTTTGCGAAGCTCGTAGTAGTCCGCGTACAGGTCATTGAGCGTTTTGAAGGGGTTTTGGTTGACCTTCTGCCGCTCCTGAACCGGGTCAGCACCCTCACGCTTGATCGCCAACCTCAGCTTCGCCGCCTCATCACGGGCGTCGGCCAATGACCAGTCGTCCACCTTGCCGATGGTGTATTCGCGCCGGAGCTTGGTAGCTGGGGTGGTATAGCGCAGCATCCAGTAGGCATCGCCGCGCTTCGGGGTCATGAGGTAGAGACCATTGCCATCGGCATGCCGCACGGATGGCTTCTCTTTGATCAGTTTCTTGACGGTCTTGTCGTGTAGCTTGCCCACTTTCCTGCCTTAAAAAAATTGGGGAGTACAATCTCGCCGATACAATATAGCGAGAAAATACTCCCCAATCTACTACCCATCACTACCCAAACTTGGCAGAACTTACACGAACATTATGAGCGTCAAAATTACATAACTATTTGATTTATAATGCCATCAAGAACAACGTCGAACCCCCAAGAACATCACTCAATATTCTGCACCTGTTCCCGCATCTGCTCGATCAACACCTTGAGATCCACCGCAATACGGGTAACCGCCGCATCGATGCTTTTGCTGCTGAGGGTGTTGGCTTCGCGGTTCAGCTCCTGCATCAGAAAATCCAGGCGCCGGCCGATAGCATCGTCGTTCTTCAGGGTGTCGGTAACCTCACTGATGTGGGCATCCAGCCGGTCCAGCTCCTCCGCCACATCACTTTTCTGGGCCAGCATGACCATTTCCTGGGCAACACGCTCCGGATCCAGCTCCACTTTCGCCTTCTCGAACCGGTCTTTCAGATTCCGCTCCTGGGCGGCCAGCAGTTGCGGCATTTTCTCACGCACCTCTGCCACCAGCTTACCCATGGTGGCCAGACGATCCTCGAACAACGGCCTCAGACGCTCGCCTTCCCGTTCGCGCACACTCGTCAACTCAGCCACTGTATCGGCAAACAGATCTGCCGCTGCCTCCTTCGCCGCGCTGTAGTCCTTTTCGGGCAAAGACATCACCCCCGGCCAGCGCAGAATATCGAGCGCATTGATGTGGGCCGGGTTATCCAGCATACGGTTGATATGATTGGCCGCCTCATTCACAGCCCGGGCCATCTCATCACTGATTTCAAAGCCCTGGACATCACTCTCGGCCGACTGCAGGCGCATGGAGATATCGACCTTGCCCCGCTTCAAGCCCTGCTTGCGCAATTCCTCCCGAAACCGGTTCTCAAGCTCACGAAAAGCCTCCGGCAATCGGAACGAAGGTTCCAGATAGCGGTGATTCACGGTACGAATCTCACACGTAAGAGTACCCCAGTCACCCTGGGCGTCCTTGCGGGCAAAAGCAGTCATGCTGCGGATCATAGTGACTCCAGTGTTCGTCAAAGGAACATCGAGTTTAACAGGCAAACACCCGGAGCGGCGAACCCGACCAAAGGGGCACGCAGCCTCCCCCGCCGGTCGCTTGCTACGTGCTATACTCGTTGCCCTTTCAAAACGCCCGACCGGCACCAGCCGGACATTCATATTCAGAAACAGGACACACTATGCGACCAAGCGGCAGAACGCCTGAGCAACCCAGAGACGTCCGCATCACCCGGAACTACACGCGCCACGCCGAAGGCTCGGTATTGGTGGAATTCGGCGATACCAAGGTGATCTGTACTGCCTCTGTCGAGAACAAAGTGCCACCGTTCCTGCGCGGCGAAGGCAAAGGCTGGATCACCGCCGAATACGGCATGCTGCCCCGCTCCACCGGCAGCCGCATGGGCCGCGAAGCTGCCCGCGGAAAACAGGGTGGCCGCACCGTGGAAATCCAGCGCCTGATCGGCCGCAGCCTGCGCGCCGCAGTAGACCTCGAAGCGCTGGGCGAACACACCATCACCATCGACTGCGACGTCATCCAGGCCGACGGCGGCACCCGCACTGCTGCGATCACCGGTGGCTGCGTGGCCCTGGTAGACGCGCTGAATCACCTGGTAAAAGAGAAACGCCTGAAGAAATCACCTCTCAAGCAGATGGTGGCTGCAGTATCTGTCGGTGTCTACAAGGGCACCCCGGTAGCCGATCTGGACTACCCGGAAGACTCCGAAGCTGAAACTGACATGAACGTGATCATGACCGATCAGGGCGGTTTCATTGAAATTCAGGGTACTGCGGAAGGCGCACCGTTCGAGCAGGCAGAACTGGACGCCATGCTGGCGCTGGCAAGAAAAGCGATTAACCAGTTGTTTGAAATCCAGCAAGAAGCCCTGGAAGGCTAAATCAGAAGTCTGGGGAGGCTTTCCGCAACAGCGACCTCCCCCGGACACGCGACCGACTATCTCAAAGCCTAGAACCCGATCTCGATATCATAATCCATAATCACCGGGGCATGATCAGAAAACCGGGTCTCGTCATCAATCCAGCCATCACGAATGGCCTTGCGAATACCCGGCGTCAGCAGGTGATAATCCACCCTGATACCCGCTTTCTTACGGGAACCCTCAGTCTGCTCCGGCCACCAGGTGAACTGATTGCTCTGCTTGTTGATCTCGCGGAACGCATCAATACAGCCCATTTCATCAAACAAACGATCCAGCCAGGCGCGCTCATGGGGCAGGAAACCGGAGAAATCGGTCTTGTGATAAAGCGGGCTGGCGTCGGTTACATGGTGAGCGGTCTGCAGATTCGCGCATAGAATAAACTGACGACGTTTGCGCAGGGTTTTCTGCATATGGATGCCAAAGGCTTCCATGAACTCGTCTTTGTGATCGAGCACTGTCAGGTCGTCTTCACCGATCAATTCTTCCTCGCGGCCGAGGGCGCAGGGCGCAAGTACACAGGCAACGGAAACCTTGTCGAAGTCGGCCTGGATAAAGCGGCCTTCCCGGTCTGCCTGCTCATTGGCAAAGCCATACATAATGGCTTTCGGGAAATGACGGGTGTAGATGCCCACGCCACCATGTTCGTTCAGCTCACCATCAATGAAGTAGGCCTCGTAGCCCTCCGGAATCAGGTTCCTGTCTTCAATTTCGTAGGCGCGCATACGGTGGTCCTGCACACAGACCACATCAGCGTCCTGTTCGGCAAGCCAGTCAAAAAAACCCTTTTCAACAGCCTGCTCAAGACCATTGACGCTGATTGATACTACCCGCATACGTGTTCCCTGATTCGGTTTGTGTGTATGATACCGTTTTTACGCCTTAATTAAAGATCAAACCCCGCCAGAAGCCTTGCCATGCATGACTATCAGCAAAAATTCATTGAGTTTGCCATCCAGCGGAATGTGCTGCGTTTTGGAGAATTCACACTCAAATCCGGGCGCACCAGCCCCTACTTCTTCAATGCCGGACTGTTCAACACCGGAAACGACCTGCTTGAGTTAAGCAAGGCCTATGCCGCTGCGATAGCACGCAGCGGGCTGGATTATGACATCATTTTCGGGCCTGCCTATAAGGGCATTCCGTTGGCCACGGTAACCGCCATGGCACTTGCAACAGACGGTAACAGCAAACCTTTTGCCTTTAACCGCAAAGAAAAGAAAGATCATGGTGAGGGTGGCAATATTGTTGGCGCCCCACTACAAGGTAAGGTACTGATTGTTGACGACGTGATTACCGCAGGCACGGCCATCCGGGAATCTATCGACATCATCCGGGCCGCCGGAGCCGAACCGGCGGGCGTGCTGATTGCCCTGGACCGACAGGAAAAGGGCAACGGTGAACTGTCCGCCATCCAGGAAGTCGAGAAAGAGTTCGGCATCCCCGTTGTCAGCATCATTCGTCTTGAACAGGTACTGGACTACCTGAAGTCCAATCCGGAATTTGCCGGCCATGCGGAGAACGTGGCCAGCTACCGGGACCGCTACGGAGTCTGATGAATGCGTCACCATCTGACCGTTTCTCCTGTTGTTGCCGGCGTTGCGGCCTTCGGACTGCTGTTTGCGGCCGGCGCCCAGGCAACCATGTACCGTTACACGGATGAAAACGGACGGCTGGTTATCAGCAACACCATTCCCCAGGAAGCGACCAAACGTGGTTACGATATCCTGAGCAACAACGGCCGGGTGGTCGAAACCGTTGCCCCCGCCCCCACCGCGGAAGAAATCGCCGCCCGGGAAGCCGAGAAAGAGCGCCAGAAGCAACTGGAACTCCAGCAGGAGCAGGATCGTCTGCTCCTGAAACGCTTCAGCCATCCGGATCAGGCTGTGCGCGCCATGCATCGCAAGATCCGCGAACTGGAGGGCATTATCCAGCTGAAGCGCGGGAACATTTCAGTAATTTCCAGCCAGCTCGACAGCGAGCAGAGCCGCGCGGCGGATATGGAGCGCGCCGGCCGGGACATCCCGGAAACGACGCTGGAAAAAATCCGCAGGCTCGAAGCCCAGATTCGAGATATCGAGCGGGAGATTTCCGCTCAGCGGCAGGATATCGGCGAAATGAAAAGGGCCTACGAAGAAGACATCAAGCGTCTGGAAGAAATCACCGGGGAGACACGAACACTCCCCCTGGAGCCGGAAGAAAACTAAGCTCCACTAATGACAAAGGGCGCTCAACCGAGCGCCCTTTGCGTATGACTCACCAACTCGCCGAATCAAGCAGTGGCGGCAGTGGTTTTCTTGGCCGCAGGCTTGCGAGCAGTGGTCTTGCGCGCAGCCGGCTTCTTGGCCGTTACGGACTTCTTGGCATCCTGAGCGGCCTCTGAAACATCGTCGGCTGCCTCTGAAACAGCGTCCGCACCTTCGGCAGCTTCTTTTTCCAGCTTCGCAACCAGCTCAGCGGCGAAGTTGCCAAAGCGGGAGTTCAGCGAACGCAGCTGCTCGAACAGGTTCTCGGAGTAGCCGTTGTAACGCTTGCGCAGGGTCTTTACGCTGTACTCACGCGCTTCCGCTTCCAGCTTTTCTGCATAATCAAACGGCTTGGACGCCAGCTTCTTCTGCTGCTCTTCAGCCGCGTTGATGCCTTTCTCAACGATGTCTTGCAGCTGTTCCTGGTAGGATTTCAGTTTACCCATGGTGGTTCTCCCTGTTTTCCGAGTCGTTTCGGCACCGCGTTTTGCAGAGCCTTTGGTAACTTTCACCTACCAAACTACGGCTAAAAATTAGAATGTTCATACTAAACACGGATAGGGGTTTTTACCGATTATTCACTTGATCACAGAATACTCGCTGGCATAATCGCACACTGTTTTAACGAAGCCCGTCTCCCGGTTGTATTCAGGCTCCATACGAACGAATACCAGAGGGTGCACCTGCAGCGCCCCGTATGCGAGTAGTTATGAAGAGAACGCTTTATCCCAGTCCGCTATCACGAACCGCGGCCACACTCCTTTGCCTGTTTGCCATACTTCTGGCCGGCTGCCAGGAAGACACGCGAGCCAGTAAACTGGATTCAAAACGCGCTTCGGAGATGGCAGACAGCCGCCTGAAACAGGCGCAGGGCGACCTGCTTGCCACGCTCGGCCAAAGCCAGCCGGACGATCAGGAAACGCCACAGCCACCTGGCGCCGACATCCCGAAAACCCTGGTATGGAACCCACCGCTCACCCGTGAAGACGGCTCAGCACTGACGCCTGGTCAGATTGCCGGTTACCGCATCTATTACCGACTGAAACATCAGGAGAGCTTCAGCGTCATTCCGCTGAACGATGGCAGCAAAACCCGATACACCCTGTCGGAGATGCAGCCCGGCGCCTACGAGTTCTCAATCACAACCATTGATGTGGATGGCCTGGAAAGCAGGCGATCAGACCCGGTTGAGGTCAACCTGATCTGACCGGAAGGACGGGTTACCAGCGGAAGATCACCCAGCTGGGCACAAGCAGGTCGGACTCGGTATCCTGAACCCAGCCACCGCCGTCGGCCGGCACCAGGTAGTATTCCGGGCCAATTTCAGGCACCACTTTGATCTCCATCAGCTGGCCATTCACCCGATACTCATAAAACACTTCTTTCTCGCCGGGGCGAATAACAATCTCCGCACCACCCTCCGGCGGCTGGTAATCGGAAATAACCACAGGTTCCTGAGGGGTAACCACCGGGGTGGCATCCAGAGCCCCTTCATCCTGGGCCAGCAACGGCGCGGAGAAGCAGCCCCACAGCAGGGCGGAACAGGCGAATCGTTTCATTTTCGTGGTACCCTTTGGTTCATCTTTCTGGCTAGAGTTGCACAAGCCAATCCACGCTTCAATCAGAATCCGGACCTGTTTTGATATGACTGAACAAACCAACCCTCCCGTGGTTCTGGTGGACGGATCGTCTTACCTGTTCCGTGCCTACCATGCCCTGCCGCCACTGACTACCAGCAAGAATCACCCGACTGGCGCCATCAAAGGCGTAATCAGCATGTTGCGGCGGATTGAACAGGACTTTCCGGGCTCAAAAACCGTGGTGGTATTTGATGCCAAGGGTAAGACTTTCCGGCACGACATGTATGAGGAATACAAAGCCAATCGCCCCCCCATGCCGGATGATCTGGCGGTACAAATTGAACCCATTCACGAGATTGTCAGGGCGATGGGCTTACCACTGTTGATCGTGCCCGGCGTCGAGGCCGACGATGTCATCGGCACCCTGGCCCATGAAGCCACCAGCAAGGGCATCGATGTGGTCGTGTCTACCGGCGATAAAGACATGGCTCAACTGGTCAGCGACCACGTTACCCTCATCAACACCATGACCGAAACCGCCATGGACCGGGACGGGGTCGTTGAAAAGTTTGGTGTTACCCCGGAGCAGATCATCGATTACCTCGCCCTGGTGGGTGACAAAGTCGACAACATTCCCGGTGTAAACAAATGCGGCCCGAAAACCGCCGTCAAATGGCTACAGAGCTACGACAACCTCGACAACCTCATTGAGCATGCCGACGAGATCAAAGGCAAAATCGGCGAATACCTGAGGGAAGCAACCGACACCCTGCCCCTGAGCCGGGAGCTGGCCACCATCCGGACCGATGTGGAACTCGAATTTGGGCTGGAGGATCTTCAGGAACGCCAGCAGGACGACGCCAGTCTGTTGGAGCTCTTCAAAGAGTACGAATTCCGCACCTGGATCGCGGAACTGGAAAACGGCTCCTCATCAGACGACGGCTCCCAGAGCAGCCAACCACAGCCGAAACCTTCGGTGGAAAAGCAGTATCAGGTCATTACCGAGCAGGCGGACCTGGACCAGTGGCTGAAGAAACTCAAAGATTCCGATCTGTTCGCCTTCGACACCGAAACCACCAGCCTCCGCTACATGGATGCCGAAATTGTCGGCGTTTCGTTTGCTGTTGAGCCGGGAAAGGCCGCTTACGTGCCACTGGGCCATGATTATATGGGCGCGCCGGAGCAACTGGACCGCGACTCTGTGCTGGAACAGCTGAAGCCGTTGCTTGAAGACCCGAAACACAAAAAGGTCGGGCAGAACCTCAAGTACGACAAAAACGTGCTGGCCAACCATGATATACAGCTGGAGGGCATCGCCGAGGACACCATGGTGGAGTCCTACGTACTGAATTCGGTCGGCACCCGCCACGACATGGACAGCCTGGCCCGAACCTATCTTGATGAAGAAACCATCACCTACGAATCGATTGCGGGCAAAGGCGCCAAGCAACTGACGTTCAACCAGATCGATCTGGAAAGAGCGGGCCCCTACGCCGCCGAAGACGCTGACATCACCCTGCGCCTGCACCAGACTCTCGCCCCGAGGCTGAAAGACACCGGCAAACTGGAGTCTGTCTACCGGGAAATCGACCTGCCGCTGGTACCGGTGCTGTCCCGGATGGAACAGCGGGGCACTCTGATCAGTGCCAGCACGCTGCGCCAGCACAGCCAGGAACTTGCAGAGCGCATGGCGGAACTGGAGAAGGAAGCCCACGAAGTTGCCGGCGAAGCTTTCAATCTGGGCTCCACCAAACAATTGCAGGCCATCCTTTACGACAAACTTGGCCTGCGGGTCATCAAGAAGACACCAAACGGCGCGCCATCGACGGCCGAGCCGGTTCTGCAGGAGCTGGCCCACGAGCACGAACTGCCCCGGCTGATTGTCGAGCACCGCAGTTTAAGCAAGCTGAAGTCCACTTACACTGACACCCTGCCCGAGCTTATCCACCACCGCACCGGGCGAGTGCACACTTCCTATCATCAGGCGGTGACAGCGACAGGACGTTTGTCTTCATCGGAACCCAACCTGCAGAACATTCCGATTCGGACCCAGGAAGGCCGACGCATACGCCAGGCATTTATTGCCCCGAAAGGCTACAAGTTGCTGGCCGCTGACTACTCCCAGATTGAGCTTCGCATCATGGCGCACCTGTCTGGCGATAGAGGTCTACTGACCGCGTTTGAACACGGCGAAGACATTCACAAGGCCACTGCAGCCGAAGTCTTCGGCGTGACAGTAGATGAGGTAACCGGCGACCAGCGTCGGAGCGCCAAGGCGATCAACTTCGGGCTGATCTACGGAATGTCGGCGTTCGGACTTTCGCGCCAGCTGGAAGTGGACCGGAAAACCGCCCAGGAATACATCGACCGGTATTTCGAGCGTTACCCCGGCGTACTCAAATACATGGACAACATCCGCAAACAGGCCCATGACGACGGCTACGTGGAAACGCTCTACGGCCGCCGCCTGTACCTGCAAGAGATCAACGCACGTAACAAGCAGCTGCAGCAGGCCGCCGAGCGCACCGCCATCAATGCGCCCATGCAGGGCACGGCCGCCGACATCATCAAGCGGGCCATGATCGAGGTAGACAACTGGCTACGCAGCGAACACGCCAACGATGCCTGCATGACCATGCAGGTCCACGACGAACTGATCATCGAAGTTCGCGAAGAAGCCGTAGACAAAGTCAAAGAAGGCCTGGTCAAGCGCATGTCCGCCGCCGCCAGCCTGGATGTGCCACTGCTGGTGGAAGCCGGTGTGGGTGACAACTGGGACCAGGCTCACTAAAAACCCGCAACTTCGGATAACGCCCTGTTTCTGAACAACATCCCGCTTTCGGGCACAGAAACAGGGCAGACTCTCCGCTCACACTCTCGCAGACACCAGCAAAGACGGCCATCGGCACTGAGGCACGAATTCTGCATTATCCTTCGCTGTCTCGGGGCCCTTCGCCCCATGCAGTGACACCAATGCGAGGTCCAAGCGATGAATTCCGCAACCAGCGAACGCAACTGGCTGTTCGACCCCAGTCTTCTGAAACTCGTGCATCAGTGCCGCCGGCTTATCCAGTCTGAATTCGGCGTAAAACTGCACCTTAACGAAGATGGCCTGGAGCAACACCTGGCCGAGTACGCCCGTAAAACCCGTTCAAAGCATCTGGTTCATACCTGGGAAGCGCTTAAACAGAGAGTACCGGAGCTGAATACCGCCAATATCGAAGAGGAAATTGCGCCACGGATGTACCGCGGACAACCCATAGCGGAAGAAGGTGCCAAAAAAGCTACGGAGGAAATGTCGGGAACTGACTGCCCCCGGCAGAAAAAGGTGATCTACCGGGGCCAGGTGGTGGGCTGATTCCGGAAGGAATCAGCCTCAGAGGGCTATTCGAGAATCAGAAGGCTTTGCTGACTTCGAATGCGGCGCTCCAGGCACTGAGTTCGTATTCAGCTTGGTAGTTTGAGGCACCGGAGCTCGGATCAACTGTCGATGGCGCATCGTGAAGGTATTGGAACTCATCAACCTTAGCGTCGTCGGCAAAGATCAACGTCCCCACAGCCACATCAACCGTCCAGCCACTTTGCACGTCTTTCCACTGAGTACCCAGGGTAAGCCAATGACGGTCTTCAGAAGGAATACGTGCAGTCACATATTGGTCGACTGGCGACTCATCAAAGGCATAGCCTGCCTTAAATGCCCACGCAGGCGAAGCCTGCCATATCCCCCCAACGTTAAACTGCCAGGTATTTTTCCACTTCTCGGTAATGTGGGTAATCGGCGTGTCGCCACTCCTGCCAGTCGCTGAGGAGATATCTCCGGTCTCTCCCTCGCGGGAGTTGATGTCCAGCTCTTCAAAACGGCTCCAGCGTGCGTAGGTCGCCCCGGCCAATAGCGTGATACTGTCAGCTAACTGGTGACGAATGCCCACAGATATACTTTCTGGTATTTCCAGCGGAACTGTCACCTTCTCAGACTGACTGGTTTGCTCCCCTGTGGGAAACGCCCGCTCTCCCACGCCAGGAATCGTCACAAGAGCGGTATCTGGAATTTTGCTGACCTCAGCATCACCCTCAAGATCAAATCGTGTTGGAGTCTGCGCTGTCAAACCAATCTGAGTTCTGTTTGAAAGTTCATACAAGAAGCCGATTCTAAAATTAATTGCGACGTCATCGCCCTCGATATCAGCATATCCTTGATCAAAACCATTGATAGAGGATGGATCAGGAACCCCTACGGCCGTCGGAGGTACAGGAAGACCGGCCTCCAACTGACTATAACCCGCCTGCCATCTACCGTAGATACCGGAATAATCTTGATATTTGGTCAGCCGACCCTCGGCATACATGATATTAAGACCCAAGCCCATGGACAGACCCTTGCCGTTATTAATGGCAATAGAGGGCGTAAAGGCAATCGCCGTCAGCTCTGTCTTGTCCGCAAAATAACGTCCAACAAAGTCATTTTCATAATCAGCGGCAAGGCCATAAGGAGCATGAATACCAAAACCAACATCAATAGAGTCATTGATTTCGTGGGTCAAATAGAAATTGGGTAGAACAGCAGGATCAGCAATGTCTCCCCCGCGGGATCCATTTACTTCGCCCCCGAGCTGGTTAACCGCTTTCGCACCACTTTTCGCCTCAGCATCAATATCCAACACCGCCGCACCAAACGAAATATTGGTGCCGGAAAGCTGGCTCATACCGGCCGGGTTGAACAGAACCGTGGTGGCGTTCTCAGGGTTGGCGGCAGCGCCGGCATTGGCCACGCCCATCTGGCTGGCGCTCTGCTCGTTCAGGGAAAAACCGCCGGCCAGAACACTGGCTGGTGCTGCTATGGCTGCCAGCGTCGCCAAACGGATCGCTTTTACGAGTGCGTTGGTATTTTTGTGCATGGTGTCTCCTTTTTTAGAATCGCGCGGAGTATACGCAGCACATGGCAACTGCCTCAAATGCCAAAGCTACTGGTTCGCGCCGCTAACCAATTACAACTTTGGTATTAGATGCCGCCCCCGGTGAATGGGGGCGGAAGACGAGGACGTCAGTCGTCCTGAATGGTGAGTTTGTCGACGGAGGAAGACAGCTTGTCTGCACCCTGGGCGTCAGCACCCAGCTTGATCATCAGGCGCAGATCGTTGGCGGAATCTGCGTGCGCGAGGGCATCTTCGTAGGTGATGGAGCCCTCGGCATACAGCTTGTACAGAGCCTGATCGAAGGTCTGCATGCCAGACTCATTCGATTTTGCCATCAGCTCTTTGAGTTTGTGCACTTCGCCCTTGCGGATCAGGTCTGCCACCAGCGGGGTATTGATCAATACCTCGATAACCGCCTTACGCCCCTTGCCGTCCGGCGTCGGGACCAGTTGCTGGGCGACGATGGCCTTCAGGTTCAGAGACAGATCCATCCAGATCTGGTTGTGCTGCTCCGGCGGAAAGAACTGGATAATCCGGTCCAGCGCCTGGTTGGCGTTGTTGGCGTGCAGGGTGGCCAGACACAGGTGGCCGGTTTCGGCGAACTGAACCGAGTATTCCATGGTCTGGCGTGTCCGCACCTCACCAATCAGAATGACATCCGGCGCCTGCCGCAGAGTGTTCTTCAGAGCCACCTCAAAGCTTTCGGTATCAATACCCACTTCCCGCTGGGTCACGATACAGCCCTGGTGTTGATGCACGAATTCGATCGGGTCTTCGATGGAGATGATATGGCCGCGACTGTTACGGTTGCGATGGCCAAGCATGGCCGCCAGCGAGGTGGACTTACCGGTACCGGTTGCACCCACAAACATGATCAGGCCACGCTTGGTCATGGCCAGATCCTTGATGATCTCCGGCAGCGACAGATCGTCAATCTGGGGGATTTTCACCTCAATCCGGCGAAGCACCATGCCGCAAAGGTTGCGCTGGAAGAAGGCCGACACCCGGAAGCGGCCAATGCCCCGGGCACTGATGGCAAAGTTGCATTCGTGGGTTTCTTCAAACTCGGCGCGCTGTTTGTCATTCATGGCGCCGTAGACAAACTCCCGCGTCTGTTCTGGCGTCAGGGCATTCTTGGTAACGGGCAACACCTTACCGTTCACCTTCATGCTGGGAGGCACCCCTGCTGTGATAAACAGGTCTGAACCACCCTTTTCTACCATGAGCCGTAACAGTTTCTCGAATTCCATTTTTCTACCCAGTTTTCAATATCAGAAGTTATCCGGCATCTTCGCCTTGGCCCGCGCAGCCTCGCGAGAGATCAGGCCTTTCTGCAACAGGCGCTCCAGGCACTGGTCCAGCGTCTGCATACCCAGGGAACCACCGGTCTGAATGGCCGAGTACATCTGGGCGATCTTGTCTTCCCGGATCAGGTTCCGGATGGCGGCGGTGCCGATCATGATTTCATGGGCGGCAATACGGCCACCCCCCATTTTCTTCATCAGAGTCTGGGAGATAACCGCTTGCAGTGATTCCGACAGCATGGAGCGAACCATGGACTTTTCTTCCGCAGGAAATACATCCACTACCCGGTCGATGGTTTTCGCGGCGGAGGTGGTGTGCAGGGTGCCGAATACCAGGTGGCCGGTTTCAGCAGCGGTCAGTGCCAGACGAATGGTTTCCAGGTCCCGGAGCTCACCTACCAGAATGATGTCCGGGTCTTCCCGCAGGGCCGAACGCAAGGCTTCGTTAAAACCCAGGGTATCCCGATGCACTTCCCGCTGGTTTACCAGACACTTTTTGGATTCGTGCACGAATTCGATCGGATCCTCAATGGTGAGGATGTGCTCGTAGCGAGTATCGTTGATGTAATCCATCATCGCCGCCAGGGTGGTGGACTTACCGGAACCGGTAGGCCCGGTTACCAGTACCAGACCACGAGGCACAGAAGAAATATCCTTGAAAACCTGGCCCATGCCCAGATCTTCCATGGTCAGAACCTTCGAGGGGATCGTACGGAATACCGCGCCAGCACCGCGGTTCTGGTTAAAGGCGTTAACCCGGAAGCGGGCCACGCCGGGGACTTCGAACGAGAAGTCGGTTTCCAGGAACTCTTCGTAGTCCTTACGCTGCTTGTCGTTCATGATGTCGTAGATCAACCCGTGCACTTCTTTGTGCTCCATGGGGGGCAGGTTGATCCGGCGCACATCGCCGTCGACACGAATCATTGGGGGCAAACCGGCAGACAGGTGCAAATCCGACGCACCCTGTTTGGCCGAAAAGGCAAGCAGTTCAGTAATATCCATAGGATTCCTCGGAGGGCTTTTTCTTTTAGTCCAGAAGCGGCAAACTCACATTATGAGCAGCATAGCAGACAACATCGGGAGCGTAACCCGACGCATACAAAAAGCAACATTGCAGGCTGGCCGGGAGCCCGGCAGCGTGCGCCTTCTGGCGGTGGGCAAGACCCGCCCGGCGGAGGATCTGAAGGCCGCTTTTGAGGCCGGCCAAGTCGCGTTTGGCGAGAACTATCTGCAGGAAGCCCTGGACAAAATGCAGGCGCTCTCCGGCATAGAGGGTATAGAGTGGCATTTCATTGGGCCGATCCAGTCCAACAAAACCCGCCAGATTGCCGAAGCCTTTGCCTGGGTTCACAGTGTGGATCGATTGAAGATCGCTCGCAGGCTCAGCGAACAACGACCAGAGACCCTGCCGCCGCTCAATATCTGTCTGCAGGTGAACATCAACAATGAGGACAGCAAGTCCGGCTGCACGCTGGACGAGCTTGATGAGCTACTCGAGGCCATTGGCGAACTGCCCAATCTGCGCCTGAGGGGATTAATGGCGATTCCGGACCCGGACCAACCCGAGGCCGAGCTGCGGCTGAGTTTCCGGAAGCTGGCCTCCACCCTGACAAAGCTGCGGCAGGACCATCCTGAAGCCGGCCCACTGGACACCCTCTCCATGGGCATGTCAGATGATCTGGAAATGGCTATTGCCGAAGGTGCCACCTGGGTTCGTGTCGGTACGGCCCTGTTCGGCGCCCGCCCGGCCAAACACAGCCAGAGCTGAACGCTGCGGTTCCTGCTATCATCCGAACCAACGATTCAAACGATCAAGACCGGGAGTGAACCTTGAGCAGATCACCCACCATCTCTTTCATCGGCGCCGGCAACATGGCCAGCGCCATCATCGGCGGTATGCTGGATAGCGGATTTCAGGCCGGCGACATCTGGGTGAGCGCCCCGGATGACGGCCATCTTCAGTCAATTCGCAAACGTTTCGGCGTCAGCGTCACAACCGACAACCGCTATTGCGCCCAACAGGCGGACATTGTGGTGCTCGCGGTCAAACCCCAGGTGATGGGCGACGTCTGCCGGGACATTGCCCCGGTAGTTCAGAACACCCGCCCGCTGATGGTTTCCATTGCGGCCGGGCTGACGGCCGGCACACTGGATACCTGGCTTGGTGGCGGGCTGCCACTGGTTCGAGTGATGCCCAACACTCCGTCTCTGGTGGGCAAAGGTGCCGCCGGTCTGTTCGCCAACAGCCAGGTGAAAGACGATCAGAGAAAGGCGGTACAGAAAGTGTTCGAGAGCATCGGCTCGGCACTGTGGGTTGACGACGAAAACCTTCTGCACAGTGTCACCGCCCTTTCCGGCAGCGGCCCCGCTTATTTCTTCCTGATGCTGGAAGCACTTGAGTCCGCCGCAACCGAAGCCGGCATTGAGTCCGAAACGGCTCGCGCCCTCGCCATTCAGACCATGGCCGGGGCCGCCGAGATGGCCGCGCGCAGCGAGGATGACCCCGGCCAGCTCAAACGCAACGTGATGTCCCCTGGCGGCACAACTGAACGCGCCATCAACACCTTCGAGGAAGGCGGCCTGCGCGATCTGGTGAAAAAAGCCTACAGCGCTGCCTTCGAGCGCTCACGCGAGATGTCCAGAGAACTGGCCGATAAACAGTAACCGATAACGGAGACTCAGCTTCATGCTGACAGATATTGTTATTACGATCCTGCTGATTGCGTCCACTTTCTATATGACCATCGTTTTGCTGCGGTTTCTGTTGCAGCTGGCGCGGGCGGATTTCTACAATCCCATTTCACAATTTGTAGTCAAGGCCACCAACCCGCCGCTGCGTCCCCTGCGGCGTTTCATTCCGGGCTGGGGCGGCATTGACGGCGCATCCCTGGTATTGGCGGTTTTAATCCAGGCCATTACCTTCTTCCTCATTCTGGTCGCGCTGAACGGCGGCATTCCCGCCATCAATCCGGTTACTCTGCTGGTTTGGGCCGTACTGAACGTGCTCAGTCTGATCGTGAAGATCTACTTCTGGTCGGTCATTGCCGTGGTGGTGGTCAGCTGGATCGCCCCCCAGAGTGGCCACCCTGCCATTCAACTGGTGGCTCAGATCACCGAACCGGTGATGCGACCCGTGCGTAATATCATGCCCTCCATGGGCGGTCTGGATCTTTCGCCAATCATCGTGTTCCTGATTCTGAACGTGATTACCGTGGTCATTGATCACATGAAAGTGGCGGCCGGGCTGGGCTCAATCGGGCTCGGAATGTAACACGCGTCTCGAATATACATTTCGTTACACAATACACTGATTTGTTACTATCGCCGGCTGACAATTCAACCTTATGAATTGTCAGCCTTTTTAATGAAAAATCCCGCCCCATTCCCTGAAATGCCGACTCGCGCACCCTCAAACATTAACAAAACAGGTTATTATTAAACGCATTTAATCTGGGCGAGCGATTGGCGACACGTGTTCACCATCACTGACCTTCTCACCCAGGACATACCCGGAAGTCGCGCAGAAGGATTATCCGATGAACCCGCAGGGAACTCTGTCGCAGCAGGTTGAGGCGTATCACAACTGGAAAAAGGAACTGATCCGGCAGATTGGCCGCTATCGGCTGTGGCTGCAGGATAACAACCTGTTTTCAGAAGACGTCAGCACCCGTATTCGTCACGGGCTGGAGCTGCTCATTGAAGATGAGCTGACCATTGCTTTTGTTGGTGAATACTCCCGTGGCAAGACGGAGCTGATCAACGCCCTGTTTTTCTCGGAATACGGCCAGCGCATGCTGCCATCCCAGGCCGGGCGCACCACCATGTGTCCGACCGAGCTGTTTTTTGATCGCAGCGCCAACCAGAACTATCTGCTTCTGCTCCCGATCGAAACCCGCACGGGTGAGCTGTCTCTGCAGCAGCTGCGCAAGAAGCCGGAACAGTGGATTCGGCATGAGCTCGACGAGCGCAATCCGGACGTCATGCGCGAAGTGCTGGCGGAAGTTGCCCGGATCAAGAGCGTGAGCCCGGAAGAGGCCCGGGAGCTGGGCTTCGACGAGGCCATGCTGGAACACGATCGCAATAATCCCGGTAATGTGCTGGTACCGGCCTGGCGTAATGCCCAGATCAGCATTCGCCACCCCCTGTTCGAGCGCGGCCTGCGCATTCTTGATACTCCGGGCCTGAACGCCCTTGGCTCGGAACCCGAACTGACCATCAGCATGCTGCCCCGGGCCCATGCCGTTATCTTTGTGCTCAGCGCGGATACTGGCGTCACAGCCAGTGACATGACTATCTGGAAAGAGCATATCGATACCGAGCACGCCGACCACCGGGCCGGCCGGTTTGCAGTTCTCAACAAGATCGACGTTCTATGGGACGACCTTCAGGGCGAGAAGCACACCCAGGAATCCATTGACCGTGTTCGCAACTACACCGCGGACCATCTGGGCATCCGCCAGCAGGACGTTATTCCTCTCTCTGCAAAACAGGGATTGCTGGCACGGGTTCGCAAAGACAACAACCTGTTCGACCGCTCCAACATCGGTAAGCTGGAGCAGCTGATCATTCAGCGCATCCTGATGCATAAGGAGCAGCTGATTACCCAGAACCTGATCAACGACTTGCTGGGAATGCTACAGAACAGCCAGGCGGCCATGCAGTACCGCCTGGATGCCCTGGAAGAAGAACGCCAGGCCTGCGCCGGCGCCACCCTCGACAAGGCCGCGCTGTCCCGGCTCGCGGAACGGGCCCAGAAGGATTATGACTTCTACTACAAGAAGCTGATCACTCTGCGTTCATCGCGTCGACTGATGGAATCCCAGGGTGACATGCTCACCAAGCTGGTCAGCGAAGATCGCTTTGAGCAGCACGCCAGCCAGGTACGGAAAATGATGTCGAAAAGCTGGACCACGGCCGGCATGAACCGGGCCATGGAACACTTTTTCGAACTCCTGGAGAGCGACCTCACTAACCTGCTGAGCGAAGGGCGGCTCGCGGAGAAAATGGTAGGCGCCATCTATCGCAGATACAACGAAGACACCCGCGCCCGGCACCTGGAGCCCATTCCGCTACGGGCCGGCCGGCATGTGATTGCCATTCGTGAATTGCGCAAGAAAGCCCGACGGTTCCGCAATAACCCGAAGAATCTGCTGTCGGAACAGTCAACGGTGGTCCGCCGCTTCTTCAATGTGATGGTGAGCGAGGCCCGTACGCTGCATGGCCGGGTGCGCAAAGATGTAGAGCGCTGGCCACACGAAGCCCTGCTGCCAATCATGCAGTTCTCCATGGAACAGAAACAGCTGCTTGAGCACCAGATCCGCCGCCTGCGCGACATGGTTCGCACCGATCGGGACAGCCGGGCCGAACGCCAGCGTCTGGATCATGCCACGGCAGACCTTCGCAAGCAGCTGGAACTGGCCGACGCCATGATGCGCCAGATTCGCAAGCCGGCGCCCACGATGATCCAGCAAAAAGTCGTCAATATTTCCGGCGCCATGTAACCAGGCACTGGCGAGCCGCACTACTTTGGTGCGACTCGCCAGACAGGCACCCTAAACGCCGGTTGCAGCAACCTCCCCCCGCCTTTAAACTGCAGTGCTGGCGCCAGTTCCGGTGCCAACCAAGGCCTGTGGCCAGACACCAGTGGACCGAACCAGGAACTCATCACACCCATGCCTGATTCCCTGCCCTCGGATTCCGTGGGCCTTGTAAGCCCGAAGACCATCCACTTCGACAAGCCGTTGGAGCTGGCCTGCGGCCAGTCGCTGGAAAGCTACGATCTGGTGGTGGAAACCTATGGCAAACTCAACGCCGATGCCAGCAATGCGGTACTGATCTGCCACGCACTCAGCGGCCATCACCATGCCGCTGGCTACCACTCGCTGGACGACCGCAAGCCGGGCTGGTGGGACAGCTGTATCGGCCCCGGCAAGCCCATTGATACCAATCGGTTTTTCGTGGTCAGCCTGAACAATCTCGGTGGCTGCCACGGCAGCACCGGCCCCAACTCGAACAACCCGGAAACCGGGAAACCCTATGGTCCGGATTTCCCGGTCGTTACCGTGGCTGACTGGGTCGCCAGCCAGGCCCGACTGGCGGATCATCTGGGCATTCAGCAATGGGCCGCTGTGGTTGGCGGCTCCCTCGGAGGCATGCAGGCCCTGCAGTGGAGCCTGGACTACCCTGACCGGCTAAGGCATTCCGTGGTCATCGCCTCGACTCCACGTCTGACCGCACAGAACATCGCCTTCAACGAAGTCGCACGGCAAGCCATCACTTCGGACCGGGAATTTTTCGAAGGCCGCTATTACGACGAGAATCTGGTGCCGAAGCGCGGCCTGATGCTGGCCCGGATGGTTGGCCACATCACCTATCTTTCAGACGCCTCCATGGGCGAAAAATTTGGCCGTGAACTGCGTGAGGAAGCCTACAAGTTCGGTTTCGACGCCGAGTTCCAGGTGGAAAGCTACCTGCGTTACCAGGGCGAGCGCTTTTCCGAAACCTTCGACGCCAACACCTATCTGTTGATGACCCGGGCACTGGACTACTTTGACCCCGCCTACGACTTCGGCGGCGATCTGTCCAAGGCCCTGGCACCGGCACAATGTGAATACCTGGTACTGTCCTTCAGCACCGACTGGCGATTCTCGCCGGCGCGCTCCGAGGAAATGGTCAATGCCATGATTTCCGCCAGAAAGCGCGTAAGCTATGCCGAAATTGATGCACCCTGGGGCCATGATGCCTTCCTGATCCCAACCCCCAGATACACCGACATCTTTACTGCGTATATGGACCGGGTAGCACGGGAGGTCGGCGCATGAGAGCAGATCTTGAAATTATTCAACAGTGGGTGCGCCCGGGCCACCACATTCTGGACCTGGGTTGCGGCGACGGCACCCTGCTGGATTTCCTGCAACGGGAGCGCAATGCCACCGGATTTGGCCTTGAGATCAACCCGGACCACATCACCACCTGTATGGGCCGCGGCGTACGGGTGATCGAGCAGAACCTGGATACCCAGGGCCTCGACAACTTCGATGATGGCATGTTCGATATTGTCCTGATGACCCAGGCCCTGCAGGCGGTACGCCGCCCGGACAAGGTCATTGATGAAATGCTGAGGGTGGGTCGCGAAGGCATCGTCACCTTCCCCAACTTTGCCCACTGGCGACTGCGTTGGGGCCTGGCGCTGAGCGGCCGAATGCCCGAATCCGATGCACTGCCGTATAAATGGTATAACACCCCCAATATCCGCCTTTGCACTTTCAAGGATTTTGAAGCGCTGTGCCGGCAGAAAGGCATCAAGATCAAAAGCCGCCGGGTAGTGGACGGGCAGCATCAGAACAGCTGGCTGGCGCGGCTCTGGCCCAATCTGTTGGGGGAAATCGCCATATACCGCATCACACGGGAGAGCACATGATGAACCTTCTGACTGCAAGCAAGACACTGTTTCTGGCATTCGGGCTCATGCTGGTATCGATCACCAGCCAGGCCGGACAAAAGGATTTCGGAGAATATCAGGTGCACTGGAGCGTGCTCCCCAGCACCTTCCTGGCGCCGGAAGTGGCACAGGCCAACAATCTGCAACGCAGCCGGGGCATCGGCATCGTTAACATCTCGATCATGACCGAAGACGAGCACGGCCAGATCCAGCCCGTCAGTGGGCAGGTGGAAGGCCAGGTCTCCAACGATATCCAGCAGGTGAACTTTCTGGCGTTCCGGCGCATTCAGGAAGGTGATGCCGTGTACTTCATTGCCCAGTACCAGTATCAATCCGGAGATCTGATGACGTTCAACGTCACGGCGCGCCCCAGCGGCCACCAGGAAGATCTTCCGATCCGTTTTTCCCATACCCTGTTCAACGACTGATACCATGGCCCGCAAACTCGTCATCGCCAGCAACAACAAGGGCAAGATCGCCGAACTGACTGATCTGCTCGCGCCACTTGGCTTGCAGCCGGTCGCCCAGGGTGAGCTTGGGGTATCAGAGGCCGAAGAACCGGCCGTTACCTTCGTTGAGAATGCCATTATCAAAGCCCGCCATGCAGCGAGAGTCACTGGCCTGCCTGCGCTGGCCGACGACAGTGGCCTGGCCGTGGATGCCCTGGACGGCCGCCCGGGCGTTCGCTCCGCCCGCTTTGCCGGCGAAGAGGCAACCGACAATGATAATGTCGAGGCGTTGCTGGCAGCGTTGAAAGACACGCCTGAAGCAGAGCGCAGCGCTCAGTTTCACTGCGTTCTGGTTTATCTCCGCCATGCTGACGATCCCACGCCGATCATCTGCCATGGTCGCTGGCCAGGCCGCATTCTTGCCGAGCCGCGCGGGCAAGGCGGCTTCGGTTACGACCCGGTCTTTCTGGTACCGGAGCATGGATGCAGCGCTGCCGAGCTGACACGGGAGCAGAAAGGCAGGATCAGCCATCGGGGACGGGCTCTGGCCAGCCTTCTGGATCAACTCAGGGCGGAGCTTTAATACTGTGACCGCCACCCTGCCCGTGGCGGTCTGCCCGCCCTTGAGTCTGTACATTCACGTGCCCTGGTGCGTGCGCAAATGCCCGTACTGCGACTTCAACTCCCACGCTGTCAAGGGAGAGATTCCCGAACACGCCTACCTGAACGCCCTTCTGGAAGACCTGGATCAGGATCTGGGCCTGGTACGGGAACGCCCCATTGAAACCGTGTTCATCGGTGGCGGAACCCCGTCCCTGATGAGCGGCGCGTTCTACCACCGCCTGTTCGAGCGGCTCCGGGAACGGCTAACATTCAGCCCCGAGGCCGAAATCACCCTGGAGGCCAATCCCGGCACGCTGGAGACTGGTCGATTCGAGAGCTTCCGGGAGGCTGGCATCAATCGGCTGTCCATCGGTGTTCAAAGCTTTGATCCGGCGCAACTGAAAACCCTGGGCCGGATTCACGACAGAGCTTCGGCCCACAGCGCCATTGAAGCCGCCCGCAAGGCCGGTTTTGATAACTTCAATGTCGACTTGATGCATGGCCTGCCCGACCAGACACCGAGTCAGGCTCTGGATGATTTACAGGCAGCGTTGAGCTACCAGCCCCGGCACCTGTCCTGGTATCAGCTCACCATCGAGCCCAACACCGAGTTTTTCTCCCGACCACCCGCCCTGCCGGACGATGACCGGCTCTGGGAGATTTACCAGCTCGGGGGAGATCTGCTGCGCCAGGCGGGGATGGACGATTATGAAGTCTCCGCCTGGAGCCTGCCGGGCGCTCAGAGCCGGCATAACCTGAATTACTGGACCTTCGGGGATTATCTGGCCCTTGGGGCAGGCGGCCATGGCAAGGTGAGCCTTGCCGACGGACGCATCCTGCGATACTGGAAGACCAGGCAGCCCGACGCATATCTCAACCGGATCGGCTCCCGCACCGCTGGCAGTGAAGCCATAGAGCCGGAAGACCGGCCCCTGGAATTCATGATGAATGCGTTGAGACTAAAAAGCGGCACCGACGAAAGACTGTACGGTGAGCATACAGGTTTACCACTGTCGTCCATTGCGGTAAAACTTGAGCAGTTACGAAATGAAAACCTGATCGTCCCCGACCGTCTGCAGGCGACGGCAAAGGGGCAAAGATACCTGAACAGCCTGCTGGAGCACTTTCTCTGATGGACTCAGCCCAGCGCCCACCGCTTATTCCCATGCGCCCGATGAAGCTGCCCATGAAGGTTTCCCTGGTGGCTGCACTGGCACTGTGGCTGGTTCTGGTGGCGTTGAACCAGCCACTGCATACGTCCGCCGCGCCTCAGGGGATTGTCAGTTTACAGCTGGCCGGTACCGCCGAGCAGACTCACGCCATTCTGCGCAGCTGGCGTGACGGCAATCTCGCCATGGCACGGCTATCACTGTGGCTCGACTTTGTGTTCATCGTGGTCTATCTGGCCGCGCTGCTTCAATTAACCCGCCACTTCACCCGGGACAGACCGGGTATCCGGGAACGGATGGTCGCCCGCTGGGTGCGCGCCCTTTTTGTCATCGCAGGCATCAGCGATGTAGCGGAAAACATTGTTCTGCTTAATAACTTCAATCCGCCTTCAGACTCCCTGAGCCTGACCGCCACCATTCTGGCGCTGGTGAAATTCACCGGCCTGATACTTGGCATGGCGGGCCTCGTGGTCATCCGTGCTTCCCGCCGCAGGCCCCTGACTCACTCCCACTGAACTCAGTTGGTGCGATAAAACAACAAATCCCATACTCCGTGGCCAAGACTTTCGCCACGCTTCTCGAACTTGGTGATCGGGCGGTCATCAGGCTTGGGCGAATAACCACCTTGCTCCTGGGTATTGGCAAAGCCTTCTGACGCACTCATCACTTCCAGCATATGCTCAGCGTAGTTCTCCCAGTCAGTGGCCAGGTGCAGAATACCGCCCACCCGGAGTTTATGGCGGATGCGCTGTACAAATTCCGGCTGGATCAAGCGGCGCTTGTGATGCTTTTTCTTGTGCCACGGGTCCGGAAAGAACACCATCACCCGATCCAGACAGGCATCCGGCAGACACAGGTCAATCACATCATTGGCATCAATGCTGTATACCCGCACATTCTCAAGACCACGCGATTCCACTTCTTTCAACAAGGCGCCGACGCCAGGCAGGTGCACTTCCACGCCGATAAAATCCTGCTCGGGTGCAGCTTCGGCCATATCGGCAAGGGATTTGCCCATCCCGAAACCGATCTCCAGGTTGAGCATGTTATCGCGGCCAAACACCTCACGGGGGTCGATCATGCCATTGTCACGGCTCAGTCCGTACTTGGCCCAGTTGCGATCGAAGGCCTTCTTCTGACCTTCGGTCATCCGCCCCTGGCGCAGTACAAAGCTGCGAACACCGCGGCGTGTGGTGACCGGATTCGTATCCTGAGTCTCGTTCTGGTCAGTCATTCTGTGTCCTCAAGCTTCAAAGCGGATCTCATGGAATAAACCTGGCACACAGTTTACCAGAGTCAGCAGCTTCAGGCGGAGACAACCGACCCCTGGCCAGCCTGACGGTCGAGTTGACGGTAACCCAGCGCCTCCATCAGGTGCGACTGGCTCAGGTGTTCAGCACCCTCCAGATCCGCCAGGGTGCGGGCCAGTCGTAATATTCGATGGAGCGCCCGGGCCGACAACCCCAGTCGCTCCATGGCCCGGGTCAACAACCGCTCACTGGCGGCATCCAGCCGGCAAGCCTGATCCAGCAACGCTCCCGAGAGGGCCGAGTTGAGCATCCCACGAGCCTCCTGCCGGGCCCTGGCAGCCAGAACCCTGGCCCTGACACTGGCGCTACTCTCACCGGACACCCCGGAACCGAGCAAGACCTCTCCGGACTGCACCGGAACTTCCACATGCAGATCGAACCGATCCAGTAACGGCCCCGAGATCTTTGCCCGATAACGCATCACCTGTGCCGGCGTGCACTGGCACTCGATATTGGGGTGACCACTGTAACCACACGGGCATGGGTTCATGGCGGCCACAACCTGAAATCGCGCTGGGAAAGTGACCTGCCGCGCCGCCCGGCTGATGGAGATTTCGCCTGTTTCCATAGGCTCCCGCAGCACTTCCAGGACCCGCCGTTCAAACTCCGGCAGTTCATCGAGAAACAACACCCCCCGGTGCGCCAGAGAGATCTCGCCCGGGCGAGGACTGCTGCCACCGCCCACCAGCGCCACCGCAGACGCCGTGTGATGAGGCGCCCTGAATGGTGGCTGACGCCAGCCACCTGGCTTTAGCGGCTGGCCCGCAACGGAATGCACGCTGGCCACCTCCATGGCTGCCTCATCTGGCAAACCTGGCAGAATGCCCGGTAACCGGCTCGCCAGCATACTTTTACCGGTTCCGGGAGGGCCGAAAAACAGCAGATTGTGACCGCCAGCTGCGGCCACCTCCAGCGCCCGACGGGGCACTTGCTGGCCTCGCACCTCTGAGAGATCGGCCACAGACACCGCTGCGGCACCGTCTCCCGGCGTTTCAGATCGAGGAACAGGAACCAGTCTGGCACGGCCCGCCAGATGCTCACATACTGACAGCAGATGGCTGGCGGCAAGCACATCATCACGGCTGGCAAGGGCAGCTTCCTCGGCGTTGTCCTGAGGTAGCAACAGCGAACGGCCTGCTTCGCGAGCCGCCAGTACCGCGGGCAATATCCCCTTGAGGGGCCGAAGCGCACCATCCAGGGACAGCTCTCCGAGAAACTCGTGGCTTTCGAGGCTTTCGGGGGGAATCTGGCCGGAGGCTGCCAGGATGCCCAGGGCAATGGGCAAATCAAAACGGCCACCTTCTTTGGGCAGGTCAGCAGGCGCGAGATTGATGGTGATTCTACGGGCGGGGAATTCGAAACCGGCATTCAGCAGTGCACTGCGAACCCGATCCTTGCTTTCCCTCACTCCGGTTTCCGGCAACCCGACGATGGATAATGCCGGCAGGCCACCAGACAGGTGCACCTCAACGGTAACTGGGGGAGCAGAGACGCCAATGCTGGCGCGCGAATGGACAATAGCGAGCATGACAACCTTCCATGGCACAGAACAATCAGTCGTTGCGGGCAGCGACCCTGCCGCCCGGGCAAACCATCAGGAACTCTGGCGTTGCTCCAGTTCGGCAACACGTTTTTCCAGGGCCTCAACCTTTTCACGGGTTTTCATCAGGACCGCCTGCTGGGCATCAAATTCTTCCCGGGTCACCAGCTCCAGCCGGGACAGAACCGACATCACCGTGGCCCGGGCCTGGGTTTCAAAATCTTCCCGGGCTGCCCGAGCCATATCGGGAACAAACTGGCCAAACTGACCCTGCAACTGAGAAAAAATTTCCTGGGGCCCTTTCATCAATCACCTCTCGTATCGGTTTTTCGGCGATATCAGACTATTTTCCGTGTCGCCGGGGTGTTTGCGGGAGTGTATCACACCCTACCCCCTGCCATACTGTACCCGGTCGGCATTATAATGGCCGCGGCCGATGGCCCGACTGCGCTGTTTTGAGACAATCGCAGGCACAATGCACCACAACAGTGCATCAAGCTGCGCCATTTCGGCACAGACAATAATTAAGAGTTTGTTTTAAAAGCTATTTTTTGCGTTGGCATACCCGATGCTAAAGCCCTCGTACGCAATCCGCACAATTGATGTGCGAGGTGGCAGCATCCCGAACTCAACAACCGGCCGACGGGCCCTCACTGTTGGGACGGCTTTACCAAGGAGAAAGCAATGAAACTTGTGACAGCGATCATCAAGCCTTTCAAATTGGATGATGTCCGTGAGGCACTATCCGAGATTGGCGTACAAGGCGTAACCGTCACTGAAGTCAAAGGCTTCGGTCGGCAGAAAGGCCACACAGAGCTCTATCGTGGCGCGGAATACGTGGTGGATTTCCTGCCCAAGGTCAAAGTGGAGATCGCCATTGGCGACAACCTGCTGGACCAGGTCATCGAAGCCATCACCAAGGCAGCCAATACCGGCAAGATCGGCGACGGCAAAATATTCGTGACTGAACTGGAACAGGCTATCCGGATCCGGACAGGCGAAACCGGCGAAGAAGCGGTCTGATCCAGAACTGACACCCAGCCAACGCAAAAAACTTATAACCTGAAGAGCCTTGTGCGGAGGGCTTCCTATGGAAAGCAATCTCTTTCACCTGCAGTATGCAATAGATACCTTTTATTTTCTCGTGTGTGGCGCATTAGTCATGTGGATGGCCGCAGGCTTTGCCATGCTCGAGTCCGGCCTGGTGCGTGCTAAAAACACCACCGAAATCCTGACCAAGAACGTCGCGCTCTTTGCCGTGGCCTGCACCATGTACCTGGTGTGCGGTTACGCCATCATGTACGGCGGTAACGTCTTCCTCTCCGGCATCGCCGATGTGGACGTGGACGGCGTACTGGGTGACTTCGCCACCCGTGAAGACGGCTTCACCGGCGGCTCCATCTACTCAGCGGCCTCTGACTTCTTCTTCCAGGTCGTGTTCGTGGCCACCGCCATGTCCATCGTGTCCGGCGCGGTTGCCGAGCGCATGAAGCTGTGGGCGTTCCTGGTATTCGCGGTCTTCATGACTGGCTTTATCTACCCGCTGGAAGGCGCGTGGACCTGGGGTGGCGCCGATGTGTTCGGTATGTACAACCTCGGTGATCTTGGCTTCAGTGACTTCGCCGGCTCCGGCATCGTACACATGGCAGGTGCCGCTGCGGCCCTGGCTGGTGTATTGCTGCTTGGCCCGCGTAAAGGCAAATACGGCCCCAACGGTGAAATCCGTGCCTTCCCGGGCGCCAACATGCCGCTGGCCGCTCTGGGTACCTTCATCCTGTGGATGGGCTGGTTCGGTTTCAACGGTGGTTCTGTACTGAAACTCGGCGACGTCGCCAGTGCCAACTCCGTGGCCATGGTGTTCCTGAACACCAACGCAGCCGCTGCCGGTGGCGCTATTGCCGCCCTGATCACCGCTCGCCTGATGTTTGGCAAGGCTGATCTGACCATGCTGCTGAACGGTGCGATCGCCGGTCTGGTAGTAATCACCGCCGAGCCATCCACCCCGAGCGCGCTGACAGCCACTATCTGGGGCGCCCTGGGCGGCATCCTGGTGGTACTGAGCATCGTCACTCTGGACAAGCTGCGCATCGACGATCCGGTCGGCGCCATCTCTGCCCACGGTGTCTGTGGTCTGCTGGGCCTGCTGCTGGTACCGGTTACCAACGGCGATGTCAGCTTCAGCGGCCAAATCATCGGCGCCCTGACCATCTTCATCTGGGTATTCGTAGCCAGTCTGGTCGTCTGGGGTATCCTGAAGGCTGTCATGGGCATCCGTGTGACCGAAGAGGAAGAGTACGAAGGTGTCGACCTCTCCGAATGCGGTATGGAAGCCTATCCGGAGTTTGTCAGCGGCAAGCAGTAACACCGCTACCTATCGGAACGAAAAAGGGCGCCCTTGTGGCGCCCTTTTTCTTTAAGCTCTGGTTCAACCCTCTTCCGGGCGAACCTCATCTTCCAGCGCATCCACCATAAACTGCGGCATGGCCAAGGCACCGTGGTGCACCCCGGCATTATAGTAACGGGTGACAAAGGGGCGGTTGTTGGCATCTTCCTCGCGGAAATACTTCAGCGGGTTTTCCTTGCTGCCCATGGTGCAGCTCCACCAGCCCGTGGGGTATACCGGCTGGGGGAATGGCAATGTCTGCACATGGCCAAAACCGGCTTTGTGCATGTCATCGTGAATGTCCTTGATGATGGTATTGGTGTGCAGCAGGGGGGATTCGCTCTGCTGCACGATGATACCGCCCTCCCTCAGGGCCAACATGGCATCGCGATAGAAATCCAGTGCGAACAGGCCTTCCGCAGGACCCACCGGGTCGGTACTGTCGATAATCAGCACATCAATGCTGTTCGGCTCGATATCACGCATCCACTGGATGCCATCACCGAAAAAGAAGTTGGCACGGGGGTCGCCATTAGCTTCGCACAGTTCTGGAAAATACTTCTCAGACATGCGGGTTACCCGCTCATCGATCTCCACCTGCCAGGCTTCCTGCACTCCAGGGTGTTTCAGCACTTCTTTCAGGGTGCCGCAGTCGCCACCACCGACGATGACCACTTTTTTCGGGTCCTTGTGGGTGAACAGCGCAGGATGGGTCATCATTTCGTGGTACAGGAAATTGTCCCTGGTGGTCAGCATCACACAGCCGTCCAGAACCATCAGGTTGCCGAAGGTTTCGGTTTCATAGATTTCGAGTTTCTGAAATGGCGTCTGCTCTTCATGGAGCTTGCGCTTTACCTGCAGGGAAAAAGCGGTGCCCTGGTCCTGAAATACCTCGGTGAACCAGCCTTCGTTCAATGCGGTCATGTCTGTCTCCCACTGTGTGCCGCTGCAATGTGCCGGGGCATCTGAAAGGGGCGTATTGTAGGTGCAGTGGTCAGCTCCTACAATGCAGCCTGTTACCGGCCCGCCGGCCGCCCCGGGTTTCCTGACAGGATAGCAACAATGGCTGAAACCGCTGCATCACCAGCCCACAAGGTCTACAACATCGCTCACTGGAGTGACGGATACATTTCAGTCAACGGTCAGGGCGAGGTTGAAATCTGCCCGGACCGGGGCAGAAGCGACGCCCGCATCAACCTGCCGGCGCTGACTCGTTCGCTGGCCGAAGCCGGTGTGCCCCTGCCGGTTCTGATTCGCTTTACCGATATCCTGCATGACCGGGTCAACAAGCTCTGCAATGCCTTCAACAAAGTCACTCAGGAGCAGGGCTACCGGGGCCGCTATACGGCGGTTTACCCCATCAAGGTAAACCAGCAGCGCCGGGTGGTGGAAGAACTGCTGTCAGCCGAACCGGCCGCCTCGGCCAACCAGGTGGGCCTTGAAGCCGGCAGCAAACCGGAGTTGATGGCCGTACTGGCGCTGGCAAAGCAGGCCGGTTCGGTGATTGTCTGCAACGGCTACAAGGACCGGGAGTACATCCGCCTGGCACTGATCGGCCAGAAACTGGGTCACCGGGTGTTTATCGTGGTGGAAAAGCAGTCGGAACTGCCACTGATTCTGGAAGAAGCAAAAAAGCTGGGCATTTCCCCGCTGATTGGCGTGCGAGCCCGGCTGGCGACTATTGGCAAGGGCAACTGGCAGAATACCGGGGGCGAGAAGTCCAAGTTCGGTCTGTCTGCCAGCCAGGTGCTGGATGTGGTGGATACCCTGAAACAGGCCGGAGCCCTGGGCACCCTGCAACTGCTGCATTTCCATCTGGGCTCACAGATTGCCAATATCCGGGACATCCAGACCGGCTTGCGTGAGTGCGCTCGCTTCTACACGGAACTGCACGCTATGGGCGCCCCCATCGGTACCGTCGATATCGGCGGCGGCCTGGGTGTCGACTACGAAGGAACCCGTTCCCGCAGTAGCTGCTCCATGAACTACAGCGTATTCGAATACGCCTACAACGTGGTGCACGTGCTGCAGTCCGAGTGTGACCGCCAGGGTATCCCGCACCCGGACCTGATCAGTGAATCCGGCCGGGCGCTCACCGCCCATCATTCGGTACTGGTCACCAATGTGATTGACCGCGAATACCCGGACAACCGCGAGCCTACGGAACCCGCTGCTGAGGCCCCCGCGCCGCTGCAGGATCTCTGGCGAGACCTGGAAAGTCTTCAGGATGAAGGCTCGCCCCGCTCACTGGCGGAAATCTATCACGACATCCTGCACGCCATGGCCGATGTCCACGCCCAGTTTGCCCACGGTTTGCTGTCCCTGCAGGAGCGGGCCCAGGCCGAAACCCTGTACGTGCGCTGCTGCCGGATGCTCCGGGCCGAGCTGGACAGCGCCAACCGGGCGCACCGGGAAATCATCGACGAGCTGAACGAGAAGCTTGCGGAGAAACTGTTCGTGAACTTTTCCCTGTTCCAGTCCCTGCCCGATGTCTGGGGCATCGATCAGATTTTCCCGGTGATGCCGATCAACGGGCTTAACCGGTCACTGAACCGGCGGGCCGTGATCCAGGATATCACCTGCGATTCGGACGGCCGGATTGATCAGTACGTGGACGGCCAGGGCATCGAAACCACCTTGCCACTGCCCGAACACGACCCGGAGTCCCCTTTGCTGATGGGCTTCTTCATGACCGGCGCCTATCAGGAAATCCTTGGCGATATGCACAACCTGTTCGGGGATACCCACTCGGTGGACGTGAAGCTGGACCAACAGGGGCAATATCAGGTGGGGGAACCCATTACCGGGGACACCGTGGCGAAAGTACTGCGTTATGTGAATTTCGAGCCCGCCAACCTGCTTGAGGCCTACCGGCAGAAGTTCCGGCACAGCGGCCTGGCTGCAGAGCTGCAGCAAACGCTGCTGGCCGAGCTGTCCTCCGGGCTTGAGGGCTATACCTACCTGGAGGAAGGTTAAATCGTCAGGACGGACGAAAAGGCGTGATCAGGTCTGATTGTCCCGGCGCCAGGCCGAGGGCGAGACTCCTTCCCACTTGCGAAAGGCCCGGCCAAAATTGGACGGGTCGCTGTAACCCAGATGCTCGGCGATCTCGTCAATGCTCATCGCCGAATGGCGCAACAGCAGCTCCCGGGCCCGCTGATGTCGCACACTCTCCTGAAGACCATGAAACCCGCCACCCTCGGCGGAGAGCTGCCGCCGAAGCGTTCGTGGCGACACCCCCATTTGCTGCGCCACATCCTCGAGGCCGGGCAAACGCCCATCCCGGGCAGACTCCAGCAAACGCAAGACCCGATCGCTCACCGAGGCAGAAGCTTCCATCTGGCGCATTTCTTCCTCGCACTGGGCTTCTGCCACCCGGCGGGCAACCGGATTGGACAGTGACATCGGTAATCCCAGAAACGACTTGCGAAAGCGCAACTGGTTTACTCCCGCCGAGAACGTGACCTTGCCGCCGAACAGGTACTGGTAGCGCTCAACATCCTCGGGGCGAGGGTAATCCACCAGGCACCGCCCGCCATCCAGTAACTGAGTGCCGAATAACAGGTAATTCACGTCCATCAGGGTGGCCATCACCACTTCAATATTAAACCGATGAAGCTTCTCGGTGTCGTGGTGAATTTCCAGTTGAATCACTGCATCCTCATCCTCGACGAAGAACGCCAGCGACATATAGGCGAACCGGATCCGGAAATATTTGATCAACACCGCCAGCGCCTGCTCCAGGGTGTCGCAACTGATGGCAGCCTGGGACAGGGCTCCGTGCGCGGTGAACTTCAGACGTTTGCCGTATTCCAGCCCCAGGCATTCATCACCACAGCGGGTCAGTGCCTGCTGGCATAACGCCGTGAACTGATCGAGCGTAATGAAATTGTCGGGATGACTGAGCTGGCTGTTTCGAATACCGGCCACTGACACGAGATCCGAACGACGCACCCCACGCTCCTCTGCCAACTGGCAGAGAATTTCAGCGTAATGCACCCGCATAACGGGCAAAGAGCCACTGGAGAGCGTTGCGTTCATGGTCTGGAATTTTTGATCGTTGTTTTAACGATCAGACTAGCCCCTGCCGGGGCAACCGGCAATTACCCCGGTGACGCAGTTCTTCCGGCCTTCTGGCCATCCCGACAATTTTTTCGGAATCCATGAATCCGCCCGGGAATCCATTGCGTAAACACTCTCACTGACAAATCTGTGACGAGTGCATAGAATGATGACCATAGCCAGCTCAAATACGATAACTGTCAAGGAGCGCCCGGTGACAACACTGGAGCAGCAACCAACGAAAACCGAAGGGCGCAAAGACCCCTGGGGTGTTTTGTTGGAAAAAGTCGGCAAGCATCAGGATCGGGCGGCTTATCATGCTTTGTTCGAGCACTTTGCCCCGCAGATCAAGTACTACGCAATCTCGAACGGGCTGGCCAGCCACGCGGAAGAGCTGGTGCAGGAAGTCTTCGTCTCTATCTGGCGTCGCTCTTGTCTGTACGACTGGCGCAAAGCGGCCGCTTCCACCTGGATTTTCACCATTGCCCGGAACCAGCGCATTGATATGCTGCGCAAAATGCAGCGCACCAGTGCTGAGATGGCGGTGGAAACCGAGGATCTCTGGCAGATCCCGGGTGATAACGAAGACGAACCGGTCACCTCCCTGCATCGCCTGATGTCCGAGCGGCGCATCCGGGAGTCGCTGAGTCAGCTCCCGGAAGAGCAGATTACCGTAATTGCCAAGGTATATATGGAGCACAAATCCCATCAGATGGTGGCAGATGAGCTCAACATTCCTCTCGGCACCGTGAAAAGCCGGGTTCGCCTGGCACTGAACAAACTGAAAGTGATTTTGCAGGATCAAAACGTATGACACGGCACCATCCCGACAGCCTGAGTCTGATGGAATACAGTGCGGGCAATCTGAGCGAGCCCCATGCACTGTGCATCCGACTGCACCTGGAGCAGTGCCCCCACTGCCGTAGCCGGGTCGATACCCTGAACAGCCTGGGCGCTGTCATGATGGATCACCAGCCAAAGGTGACGGTGGCTGATTCCAGCTTTGATCAGTTGATGGCGCGCATTGATGGCTCCCCGGAAGCATCATCCCCGGTGGTTCCCCAGCCGAAGGTGAGCCCGCTGCAGAAACTGCTAGGGGATGATATCAATGCCCTGCCCTGGAAACGTCAGCTTGCGGACGTGAGTGTGCTCGACATTACCGACAAGTTTCCCGGCCAGAACGAGCGGGTCGTTCTGCAAAAACTGGTAGCGGGCGGCAAGGCGCCGGCCCATACCCACCGTGGCGATGAAACCACGATTGTGCTGCAAGGGGCATTTGCCGACCAGAAGGGCGTATTCAATCAGTGGGACTTTGTGGTTCTGAACGAACAGGACGAACATCGTCCGGTGGCCGTCGGTTGCGAAGACTGCATTACGCTGTCAGTGCTGAGCGCCCCCCTGAAACTGACCGGGACCTTCACCCGCCTGCTCAATCCGTTCCTGCGTTAACAGCGTGCTGCGGCACCGCCGCAGCATGACTGCGCTACCATGGCAGATCACTGCCATCCCAACTGATAAAACGCCCATTATCCCTGGCATCGAGGCTTTCCAGAACCGAAAACAGATTGCTTGCCGTCTGCTCTGGCTCGTGCACCGTTAACTGCTCCAGCGACTGCTGAAATGGTTGGCTCAGCGACGACAAGGTGGTGCCCGGGTGCAGGGAAACGCATGCCAGTGGCGCGTAACGCCTCGACAATTCAATAGAAAGGTTCTTCACCACCATATTCATCGCCGCCTTGGAGGCGCGATAGGCGTACCAGCCCCCTAACTGGTTGTCCGAAATAGACCCCACCTTCGCAGACACCGCGGCAATACGCTTGAAGTGCTTTCCCCTCAGCGCCGGAGCCAGCCTCTGCATCAGCGAGACAAACCCAAGGCAGTTCACCTGGTAGCTCCGCATCATGCTTCGGCCATCGATATCCTCCAACCGTTTCTCCGGAAACATCTGGCCATCGTGCAGCAGGCCTGCGGCATAAATAACGGTTTGAACCGGACCAGATGCTTCCAGCACAGCCTTGAACTCGGCGACATCAAGCCGCTGCTCGTCCTCTGCATCCCAGGCCATCAATCTCACGCGAGAGTGATTCTTCAAATCGTCCCGCGCCGTCTCCGGCCTTCGGCACAGCCCAATCAGGCTCCGGTCCGGATAGCTGCTCAGATAACGTCGGGCCAATGCCCCACCGATGGCACCGGACACCCCCGCAATAACGGTCGTCATTCACCGATCTCCCGATTATCAATCAACACCATGCCGTTGATACGAAAAATCAATGCGTTCGGGCCATCCTGAAGCAAACCAAACAATTCAAACGCCCGTATGAAGAAAGGCTTCCAGATCAGAGCGACGACATCCGGCGGTCGTTGAGACCGTCAAATCAATACAGGAGAGTATCCATGCAATACCAGGCACCAGCGAACGATCTTCGCTTTCTGTTGTTTGATGTGTTGGGTGCAGACAAGCTGCACGAGCTGGAAAAGTATGCCGATGCCACACCAGACCTGATCTCTGCGGTCATTGATGAGGCCGGCAAGCTGGCGGCAGAGGTCATTCAGCCCACCAACCAGGTTGGCGACCGTCAGGGCTGCAGCTACGACCCGGAAACCAAACTGGTCAAGACACCGGACGGCTTCAAAGAGGCCTATCAGAAGTTTGTCGAAGGTGGCTGGACCGCGCTGGACGCGCCGCTGGAGTTTGGCGGTCAGGGCCTGCCTCACACGCTGAAATTCGTGGTGGACGAGATGGTGTGCTCCACCAACCTGTCGCTGGGCATGTACCCCGGCCTGACGCATGGTGCCATCAGCGCCCTCTATGCCCACGGCTCGGAAGAGCTTAAGCAGACGTATCTGGAAAAACTGATTTCCGGCGAATGGACGGGCACCATGTGCCTGACTGAGCCCCATTGTGGCACCGATCTGGGCCTGATTCGCACCAAAGCCACGCCGAATGATGATGGCAGCTACGCGATTGAGGGCACCAAAATCTGGATCACCGGCGGTGAGCACGATCTGGTGGACAACATTGTCCATCTGGTGCTGGCCAAGTTGCCGGGCGCGCCAGACACCACCAAAGGGATTTCCCTGTTTGTGGTACCCAAGTTCCTGCCAGACTCCGGTGAGCGCAACCCGGCCTTCTGTGGTGGCTTGGAGCACAAGATGGGCATCAAGGGTTCCGCCACCTGCGTCATGAACTTCGAAGGCGCCAAGGGCTGGCTGGTGGGCGAGCCCAACAAGGGCATGAGCGCCATGTTCACCATGATGAACGAAGCCCGTCTGATGGTGGGCATGCAGGGCCTGGGTCTGGCGGAAATGGCTTACCAGGAAAGCCTGGCATTCGCAAAAGAGCGTCTGCAAAGCCGCTCCCTGAGTGGCCCGAAGAATCCCGACGGCCCGGCCGATCCGATCATTGTGCACCCGGATGTACGCCGCATGCTGATGCGCCAGAAAGTGCTGAACGAAGGCATGCGTGCACTGGCACTGTTTACCGGCCACCAGCTGGATCTCTCCGTGGCACACCCGGACGAAAAGGTGCGTGAAAACGCCGATGATCTGGTACAGCTGCTGACGCCGGTGGTCAAAGCCTTCCTGACCGATGAGGGCTACAACAACGCTAACTGGGGCCAGCAGGTGCTGGGTGGCTCCGGCTTCACCCAGGACTGGCCGCTGGAACAGCTGGTACGCGACGGCCGTATCGCCCGTATCTACGAGGGCACCAACGGCATCCAGGCGATGGATCTGGTAGGCCGCAAACTGTCGCTGAAGGGCGGGCAACTGGTACGCGCCCTGTTTGCCGAGCTGACGGGTTACCTGAAAGACAATCCTGATGCGCCCTACCGGGAAGAATTGAAAGGTGCCGTCAAGGGTCTTGAGCAGGCCACTCTGTGGCTGGCCCAGAATGCCCCGAAAGATCCGGAGCAGGCTGGCGCTGCGGCAACACCATATCTGCGTCTGACAGCCCTGACCGTCATCGGCTATCTGTGGTCTCGCATGGCTGCCGTGGCTGGCCAGCAGCTCGAAGCAGGCGCAGGCAACAAGCCACTACTGGAAAGCAAGCAGGTATCCGCCCGTTTCTATTTCGAGAAACTGATGCCTGAGGCGGACTGGCTGCTACGGGATATTCAGTCCGGCAAAGACAGCCTGATGGCCCTGGAAGATGAGCAGTGGATGGCCTAAGCGGCAGAGCTTCCGGTCAGGCCAAAAATTCTGGCCGGAAATGACCGACAAATGGCAATTTGTGACCTTCATCAAGACAGATCAGAAATTGATAATAGTCACGTTGATTAGTGTCTCTGAACTAGTCCAACCCGCCTCCTTGCGAGGCTGGTACCTTCTTGAAGCCGCGCTATGCGCGGCTTTTTTTATGAATGCTTTTCGCCAGTCCTGCTACACAAGTACAATGCACGCTGCATTTTTAATACTCCAGTAGAGACCACATGACCACCGATGACTACCATCTCCGCTTTGGCGGCATAGAGCGTCTGTACGGCCGCAAGGCCCTGTTTGCCTTCCGCCATGCTCACATCGCCATTGTCGGGCTTGGCGGCGTCGGTTCCTGGGCGGCAGAAGCTCTGGCGCGCAGCGGTATCGGCACCATCACCCTGATTGATATGGACGACATCTGTGTCTCCAACACCAACCGGCAGCTGCATGCTCTGCAGGGCCAGTATGGTCGCACCAAAACCGACGCCATGGCGGAGCGGTTGCAGGCCATCAATCCCCAGGCGGACATTCGGGTGCACTTCGGCTTTCTCACGGTGAAGAATGTCGGGGAGCTGATCACAGAAGACACGACCGGCGTGGTGGATGCCATCGACAGCGTGAAGGCAAAAGCGGCGCTGATTGCCCACTGCCAGCGGCGCAAGATTCCGATTGTCTGTGCCGGCGGTGCCGGAGGCCAGATGGACCCGACCCAGATCCAGGTTGCAGACCTGGCGAAAACCACACAGGATCCATTATTAGCCAAGGTCCGTAATATGTTGCGCCGGGAATACGGTTTTTCCCGAAACCCGAAACGGCGCTTCGGCGTAGAAGCTGTATACTCTCTGGAACAACTGACCTATCCCGCCGCGGACGGCGAGGTATGTCAACAGAAACCGACAAGCGACGGCCCGGTGCGGCTCGACTGCGCCACCGGTTTTGGTGCTGCCAGTCCGGTGACCGCGAGTTTCGGCTTTTTCGCAGCGTCCCGGCTGCTGAATCGCATCGCCCGCAAGGCCAACGCCTAATTCAACCATCGGGGCCCTTTTATGGCCGTAAGCACCACGTTAATTCTGGCCGGTATCGGCGTTTCTTCCCTGGTCTGTCAGTGGCTGGCATGGCGAGTACGCATGCCGGCTATCCTGTTCCTGCTCGCCGGCGGCATCCTCGCAGGCCCGGTGACCGGGTTCCTGCAACCGGAAGCCATTTTTGACGACCTGCTGTTTCCTGTCATCTCCCTGGCAGTGGCCATCATCCTGTTCGAGGGCAGCCTTACCCTGCGCTACGAGGAAATCAAAGGCCACGGCAAGATGGTGCGTAACCTGATTCCGGTGGGCACCATTGTCACCTGCATCATCGGTACCCTGGCCGCCCGCTGGATTCTCGAAGTGTCCTGGGAAGTCGCACTGTTGTTCGGCGCCATATCCGTGGTCACCGGGCCCACGGTGATTGCGCCCCTGCTCCGGGCTGTACGACCCACCTCCAAGCTGGCGAACATCCTCACCTGGGAAGGCATCATCATTGACCCGGTGGGCGCATTGCTGGCGGTTCTGGTGTTCGAGGGCATCGTTTCCTGGGGCCAAGGCAATGTTTTCAGCCATTCCCTCTATATTTTTGGCAAAACCCTGCTGGTAGGCTTTGCCATCGGTGCCGCCGCCGGCTACCTGAACGGCCTGGTCCTCAGAAAGCACTGGATCCCGCAGTACCTGCATAACGCCGGCACGCTCACCTTCATGCTGGGTGTCTTTGCCATCTCCAACGAACTGGCACATGAATCGGGCCTGCTCACCGTCACCGTGATGGGCATCTGGATGGCTAACATGAAGCAGGTTCCGGTCGACAGCATTCTGGAATTCAAGGAATCCCTCAGTGTCTTGCTCATTTCGGCCCTGTTTATCATTCTGGCCGCCCGCGTGGAGTTTGCTGCCATCGCCGAACTGGGCTGGGGCCTGGTTGCTGTGCTGGCTATCCTCATGCTGATTGCACGCCCCGCGAGCATTTTCCTCTCGGCCATTGGCACCACACTGAACTGGCGCGAAAAGCTGTACCTGAGCTGGATTGCTCCACGTGGCATTGTCGCTGCGGCGGTCTCAGCGCTGTTCGCATTCCAGCTTGAGCGAATCGGCTATGAGAGTGCAGGCGTACTGGTACCACTGGTGTTTATGCTCATCATCACCACCGTTACCCTGCAAAGCCTCACTGCCCGGCCCGTGGCAAAGCTGCTGGGGGTTCAGGAACCGCCCGCGCACGGCTTCCTGATTCTGGGTGCCAACCCGGTGGCCCGGCTGGTGGCCCAGGCCCTGAAAAAGCATGACATTCCCACCATGCTGACCGACACCAACTGGGAGAACGTGCGTCAGGCGCGCATGGAAAACCTGCCGGTGTATTTCGGCAACCCGGTGTCGGAACATGCCGCCACACATATGGACCTGACCGGGATCGGCAACCTCCTGATACTGTCGCCATACAAGCAGATGAACAGTCTGGCCACCTACCATTTTCTGGACTGGTTCGGAGATGATTCGGTGTTTGGCCTGGTGGAAGGCGACCAGGATCAGCGGGCGCGGCTTCAGACCGCAGGTAAGGTCCAGCGGACCCGGGGTCTGTTCGATGGTGTCAGCTATGCCAAGCTGGCGAGCCTGGTCAGCCAGGGCTACACCGTGAAAACCACGCAGCTAAGCGAAGAGTTCAGCTACCAGCAGTTTCTGAACCAGTATCAGAACCAGGCCCTGGTGTTGTTCGTACGCGACAGTCGGGACCATATTCACCCGGTCAAGGACATGGAAACCCTTGAGCCAGGCGACGATTGGGTACTGATCAGCCTGGTTCCCCCACAACCCCAGAAGGAACGTCGGGACCGGGAAGAACCTGCCGGTGAGAAAGGCGACAAAACAGCAAGCGGTGCCGCTCCAGCCTGACGCTATTCGCAACCGTCAGCGGCAGTCGAGTACCAGCTTGCCACGGACGTGGCCGCCCTCCAGCAAAGCGTGGGCGGCCTGTACCTGATTCAGCGGGAAAGCCTGGTCAATGTGGACCCGCACATCGCCGTCTTCAATGAGCTCGGCAATTTCGTCCAGGTGAAACACGTCCGGCCTTACGGTCATGCCGTGGGCCCGAAGCCCCATGGCCTCGGCGGCGCTGACAATGTCATCGGCGGTCACGGTGGGAATGGTCACCAGCACGCCGGTTTCTGACAGGGTATGCAGGGAGCGTTTGCCGGCTTCCCCTCCCACCAGGTCCAGCACCACATCCAGGCCATAGCACTCCTCAGCCACGTCGGTAGTGTGGTAATCAATCACTTCGTGCACGCCGAGCTCTGCCAGAAAATCCCGATTGGCCGGTGAGGCTGTCGCCACTACATGGGCGCCACGCTCCAGCGCAAACTGAACCGCAAAATGGCCGACACCGCCAGCCCCGGCATGAATCAGTATCTTCTGACCGGATTCCAGCCTGGCCACCTCAAACAGGGCTTGCCAGGCTGTCAATGCCGCCAGGGGCACCGCGCCGGCAGTCACCAGATCAAGCTCATCAGGGACGATGGCCAACTCGTCAGCACGAGCCAGTGTGTACTCCGCATATGCACCACCGCCGGCCGGAAAGCCCACCATACCCATCACCCGGTCGCCCGGGGCCAGGGTGGTCACGCCCTCAGCAACAGCGACGACCTCACCGGCAACGTCGTACCCCGGCGTCCAGGGCAGCCGGTTTTCGATCTGTCGGGCGGCGAACCCCAGCCCCTTCCGGGTCTTCCAGTCAATCGGGTTCAAACCGGCGCCATGCACTCGGATGACCACTTCACCTTCCCGGGGCTCAGGCACCGGAGCCTGCGCCACCTGAAGCACCTCCCGCTCACCAAACTCGCGGTAGATCACGTGCTGCATGAGGATTGATTCACTAACGTCGGTAGGTTCCATGGTTGCCTCCGGAGTGCATGGGGTCAGATGTCCCTCGAAGGGCATCAAGGATGAGACTAGCAGATATTTCCGGCGACGGCCCTAGCGCGGCAGGCCCCGGCCGCCGGGCACCAGGGCGCCGGACAGAATATCGACAAAGGCTTTCGGCGCCCGAGCCGGGCGCTGGGATTTCATATCAACGCAGGCGTGAGTGGACATGCCCCGCAACAGGGTTTTGCCATCGGCCCGGCGAATGAGCTGGAACTGTCGGGCCGAGCGGAAACGACCATCCCAGTCCGTCAGCCAGGTACCCAGCACCAGCTGGTCGCCGGCATTAGCCGACATCAGGTAGTCAACGTCGGTGTGGGTAATGGCCATGGCCTTGCCGGTTTCCTCGTGCAGGGCCCAGGTCATGCCCAGGCTCTCGATGTGCGCCCAGCTCACTTCCTCCAGCCAACGGATGTACACCACGTTATTGGCATGGCCAAGTCGATCGGTATCTTCGGCCTGAACCGTGATTTCCAGGGTGAACGGGCTGGGCAAATCCCAGTTCAGGGCGAGGGCATCAGTCATGGGGTTGCTTCTCCAAGGCCAGGGATGGCCTGCAACGGTAGCCGGCCAATACGGTCGTTGTGAAGTGAACCAAAGTATAGAACACCGTCGTGGGGATTAACTGAGGTAATCTCCTGCAGATGAGTACCGCGAGTGTCGTGCAGGCTGGTCAGCATCTGGCCCTTGCTATTGAAGGCGACGACCAGACCGTAGTTCTGGGGCTTGGGCTTCAGGCTGTCCGGCAACTTGGCAACCAGATCCTTCAGCCAGGGGGACTTGTGCATGGCATCGACCCGGGGATTACGCAGGGTCGGGAAGGCGACCCAGTAACGGCCCTCACCGTCCACCGCCAGGTTGTCCGGAAAACCCGGCAGGTTGTCGGCAAATACCTCAGCCCGGCCAGCCTTGGGACCGCTGATCCAGTACCGGAGAATGCGGTATTTCCAGGTCTCGTTCACCAGTACATAATCGCCCTGAGGGGATACTGCCACGCCATTGGCAAAATGCAGGTTACCCAGCAACACCTCGGTTTTCCGGGTTTTCGGGTTGTACCTCAACAACCGGCCGTGAGGACGCATCTCCAGCAAGTCGAGTACGTAATCAGGCTGCTGGAAGCGGGAACTGGCGTCGGTGAAATATATTCGGCCATCGGGGGCGATCACCACATCATCCGTGAACCGGAAGGGGGTGCCCTCGGCCTCCCGGGTAAGCACCGTGATGTCACCCTGAGAGGTAATGGATAACAGGCCTTTCCAGGCGTCGGCGACAATCAGATTGCCGTTGCTGTCAAACACAAGTCCAAGCGGCCTGCCACCGGTTTCCAGCCAGTGTTCCACCGTACCATCAGGGTGAACACGAACAATCCATCCATCCTGGGTACCGGTGTAGAGCACACCATCAGGGCCGATGGTGGTGTCTTCCGGGCCGTACACCTCGCCACGAGCAAGCAGATCCGCCAGCCGCAACCGTTCATTGGGCGCCAGCACACCGGTCATGGCCGGTGGAGAGGGCGCATCCCAGGCTTTACTGTCAATCGGAGACGGGGTCAGCAGAAAGCTGCCAAGCAACAAAAAGACAACCAGCAAGCCAACCAGCAACCATTTCATCATGCGCGCCCGTTCCCTTTTATGATTCTTTGTCCGCAGGCGACCCGGCGGATAACTCCGTGTGCCTAACCTTAGCAGACATCACAGGGTTTCTGACAAGATCAGGCCTGTTCCAGAAAACGCCGGCACAGCATGGCAAAAGCGTCCGGCTTTTCCGCGTGCAGCCAGTGCCCGGTGCCTTCAATGATTTTCAACTCGGCGCCCGGAAACAGGGTACGAATGGTGTCCCGGTGTTTCTCCTGGATGTAGGCGGAATCCGCACCCTTGATAAAAAGCACCGGTCCCTCAAAAGGTCCCTGCCCTTCCGGCGCTGCCGCCAGTTTGTCATAACAGGCATCAATGACAGACAGGTTCAGCCGCCAGCGGAAGGCCACCTCATCGTCGGCCTGTTCCTGGGCCGGAATACGCTCCAGGTTTTTCAGCAGGAACTGGCGCACACCCGCCACTTCGACAAACCGGGCCAGGCGGGCATCCGCCTCGCTGCGGGATTTCACGCCACGAAGATCCACCTGCTGCATACCTTCAAGAATGGCGTCGTGGTGGGCCTTGTAGGTAACCGGCGAGATATCCGCCACAATCAATGACCGCACCCGCTCAGGATGCTTCAGGGCAACCTGCATGGCGACCTTGCCGCCCATGGAGTGGCCCAGCAGACTGGCTTTTTCAATACCCTGGGCATCCAGATAGGCAATGACATCCTCGGCCATAGCCGGATAGTCCATGTCGTCGGTATGGGGAGAGCTGCCGTGATTGCGTTCATCCAGAGCATGGATCTGCCAGCCGTCCTCAAGCCGGCGGGCAATACCACCCAGGTTTTCCAGGGAACCAAATAGTCCGTGCAGCAGGATCAAGGGATCTCCCTGACCGGAAATTCGGTGGTTCAGTGCAACACTCATGGTCTGGCAGCCTCCGGTTGTCGGATCAAACCGGATACACTACCACTGCCAGTTTACGGGGCAAGGGGAATTTGGTGCCAACCCGACAGGCAGAAAAAAGCCGGGCATGGCCCGGCTGGAAGGTCACAGACATACGCCTGAAAGATCAGCAATAGAAAATGCTGTCCAGGTATTCAGCGAGTGCCAGAACGTTTTTGCGCTCCATTTCGCTATGGGGTACAAAGATTTCCTGTTCCATACAACACCTCCACTTTGCAACGCATTACTTCAACCTGATAGCCAACATGCTATCGTTGAAGCAGTGGCAACCCGTTGACTTGCTGTCCCAATCATTTGACATTTTGTATCAGTCCACCAGATAACAAACGGGAGCAGAACCCAGGCATGCAGCCCCAGACCGAATATCCGGAATCGCCCCAGGTGGCGGCATCCAGCACACTGGCGCTGGTGCACTATCTGGAAACACGGGGTCTTCTGGATCGTGTCCGGGTGGAACAGGCTACCGGGCTGACACTGGCGACACTGAAAGACCCGGATCTACGGGTACCCGCTTCTGCCCATTACCGTTTGTGGGAACTGGCCGAGCAGTTGACCGCCGATCCGGGCGTCGGCCTGCATGCCGGCCAGGTCATCGACCCCGAGCGCATGGGGCTGGTCGGCCATGTGTTCTTCAACTGCGACACTCTGGGCGAAGCCGTGGTGCAGTATGTCCGGCTGCACCGACTGATCAACGAATCAGTCACCCTGAGTTTTGAGCAAACCCCGGACCAGGCCATCCTGACCTGGCAGCCGGATCGTCCGGATCATTACTGTCGCCAGGACATGGACCGCACCCTGGCCGCCGCCCTGTGCCGGACCCGGCACTTTATCCATCGCAGTATCGAGGCTGACTGGCTGGAAATTGCCCATCCGGAGCCCGTATATGCCGGTGAATACCGCAAACTGTTCGGTGGCACTGTCCATTTCGGCTGTGGCGTTACCCGCATGGCGTTTAACAGCAAGCACCTGGGCCACCCCATCCCGCACCGGAATCCCTATGTTTACTCAGCGGTGCTGAAACAGGTAAATGCGGTCATGGCCCGGCTACAGACCCGCCGCTCGTTCAGCCGAAAGGTGCGTCGCCTGATTTCCCGGCAGATGGCCACCGACCGGATTGACGCCGACACCCTGGCCCGGCAGTGTCATATGAGCCGCCAGACCCTGTACCGAAAACTCAAGAAAGAAGGCATGAGTTTCCACGACCTGGTGGAGCAGGTCCGCAAGGACAAGGCCCTGCGCTATGTCGCCGACGACCAGTACGCACTTGGCGAAATCGCCTTTCTCCTGGGGTTCTCCGAGCTGAGCGCCTTCAGCCGTGCGTTCAAGCGCTGGACCGGTGTCGCCCCGGCCCAGTTCCGGGCCAGTCATCAGGGACAAGAGTCATGATTACAGAGAACCTTTCGCTACTGGCCATTCCGCTGGCAGCGCTGTACCTGGCGGCGCTGGCCTGTATTTACCGCATCCTGCTCACCTATCGAACGGCCCAGGGAGCCATAGCCTGGATTCTCGCACTGGTGGGCCTGCCCTACATTGCCGTGCCCATGTTCCTGTTGTTTGGTCGTTATCGCTTTGGTGGTTACGTCAAGGCCCGCCGCATGGGCGATGAATCCCTCACCAACCTGTTGGATCAGTTTGAAAACCAGACCACCTCCATCACCAATCCGGGCCAGGAGCATTTCAGCGACGAGTTGCAGGTGTTGTGCAAACTCGGCCGGCAACCGTTCACCGCTGGCAACCACTGCACGCTGCTGCGAGACGGCGAAGCCACCTTTGAAGCCCTGTTCGATGCCATGGAAGACGCCAGCCATTATCTGCTGCTGGAGTTCTACATTGTCCGCTCAGACCGTGTCGGCCAGCGCATCAAGGCCATCCTTGAACGCAAGCTGGCCCAGGGCGTCGAGGTCTGGTTCCTGTATGACGACATTGGCAGCGCGTTTCTGTCCCGCAAATGGCTGAATGAACTGTCTGCTGCCGGCGCCCGCATTGCCTCGTTTGGTGACGGCAACATCCGGCGTCGGCGCTTCCAGATCAACTTCCGTAATCATCGCAAGCTCCTGGTCTGCGATGGCAAGGTGGGATTCGTCGGTGGTATCAACCTGGGCGACGAATACCTGGGCACCGCCATGGACCAGGAACCCTGGCGCGACACCCATTGCCGGATTGAAGGGCCCGCTGTCACCGGCCTCCAGCTGGCCTGGCTGGAGGACTGGAACTGGGCCAGCAATACCCGGCCGGAACTGAACTGGGCGTCCGTGTCTCAGCCTCCCGGCGACCAGGAAGTACTGGTATTGCCCACCGGCCCGGCAGACACCTGGGAAACCTGCACCCTGTTCTTCCTGAACTGCATCAACAACGCGCGCACAAGGATCTGGATTGCCTCGCCCTATTTTGTGCCGGATTTCCAGATCATGAATGCCCTGCAGTTGGCGGCGCTCAGGGGGGTGGATGTTCGCATCCTGATACCGGAGAAAACCGACAGCCCACTGGTCCGGCTGGCCGCCTATTCCTATTTGGTACAGGCCAGTCAGGCCGGCATCGGCATCTATCGTTACCAGCCCGGCTTCATGCACCAGAAAGTGGTTCTGGTGGACAGCCGCTACGCCGCCATCGGCACCGCCAACCTCGACAACCGGTCCATGCGCCTGAACTTCGAGATTACCGCCGTCAACACCAGCCCGGCGTTTATCCAGCAGGTGGAAACCATGCTGGAGGAAGATCTGGGCGCCAGCCGGCCCATGACCGAAAAAGACTATCGCCAGCGCTCAATCCTGTTCCGGCTGGGCTGCCGGGCGGTACGACTATTGGCGCCCCTGCTTTGATCTGGCCCCGGGCGGGCGCTTGTGCGAACATGAGCGCTCGACTGATGCTGTAAACGACCATTTCATGAACGCATTCAAACCCAGAGAAACCCTGACCGAACAGGTCGCTCGTCACATTGAAAATCTGATTGCCTTCGAGCAACTCCGTTCCGGCGAGCGCATCTATGAAAGTGCCATGGCCAAGCAGATGGATGTCAGCCACGGCTCCATCCGGGAAGGCCTGCTGCTGCTGGAGAAGCGCCATCTGGTGCGTAACGTCCCCCGCAAAGGCGCGTTCGTCACGCCGCTGGATGAACACTTTGTCCGCAGTCTCTATGAGACTCTGGAACTGTACCTGACTCACACCGGACGGAAGCTGGTGCGTCAGTGGCAACCGAATGACATGCAGCGGCTGGAATCCCTGTACGAGCAGATGCGGGACCGTTTTCAGAACAACGATCTGATGGCGTTTCTGGAGCTGGGTATTGAATACACCAAAGCCTCACTGGTGTACGCCGACAATTACTTTATTGTCTCGGCCATCGAGGATCTCTGGCCCTCTGCCAAGCGTTGCGCCTTTGTCGCCTTCCGCCATGGCGGCAAACAGGTTCTGGAAGACAACCTGGTGCACATGGAAGAATCCATCCGGATAATACGGGAACGGGACGAACAGGCCCTGGCAGATATCCTGCACCGCTATGCCGTGCAGCAGTGTGAGCAGGTGCTATCCGCTCTGAACAACTGATACCGCGAAAACTCAGTAGAACAGCTGGGTGAATGAGAAGCCGATATTGAGGTATGCGGTCCATTCATCTTCGTTGTTATAGGCGGCCGAGAGCTGTACCGGCCCCAGGAAGGTATCCACCCCGGCGAAAACACTCCAGGATCGCACCAGCCCGGACCAGGTGGCATCATCCATCGTCTCCCAGGCATTGCCGGTCTCAAATCCCAGGCCGGTGAACCAGGGCAGCACCGGCCCGCCGAATTCACGCCTGGCCCAGGCCGCCAGTAAAACGGCATCATTTCCCGTGATCTCGCCCGGGGCGTAGGCTGACAACTGCCGAAAACCGCCAAGACGCGCTGCGTTCTCAACGCCCGGTTCTCCGCTGATGACCTGCCGGGTATACAGCAAGCCGGTGAGATTGAAACGTTGCCAGGTGCCGGTTCCCAGCAACATGCCGGTGAGGGCATCGAACTCCCGGTCACTGCCGAGCTCTTCCCGCTCTACTCTGGCCCGGATACCGGCAAAAGCACCGGATTTCGGATAGAAGGCATCACTCAGGGAATCATGTACCAGTTGCAGGCTGCCGTAGCCCTGATGCACCTTACCGGAAGGTGCAACCGGAACGCCCACTTCGTCATCCACGGTGGCATAGCCACGGACATAACCCAATCGGATCTCGCCATCGCCACCCAGTTCCATGCCAAGGGCCAGATCCACTTCCCGAAAGGTCACATCTATCTCGGAAATACGGTCGCCGTTGTCGTAGACACTGTAATCATCACGGCGATATTCAACCCCAACCACCGCAAACCGGTCATAACCGTAATCCAGAGGCTGGTACCATTGGCTACGCACCCAGGGCTGGGTGCCTAATTGGAGCCCGGTCTGCCATTCCGCGCCAAGGCGATTGAGTTCGGTCATCCGTAACCCGGTGGCCAGATTGAAGCGGGTATCGCCGTCGAAGTTGTCCTCATAATTCAGGCCAAACGACAGATAGTTGGGCCCCCAGCTCTTCTCCCTGGCTTGAATGATCAGCACCGGGCCGGCCTCGGAAGGACGCATGGACCAGGACACGGTCTCGTAGTACCCCAGCCCGTAGATGCGTTTGAGATCGGCTTCCAGTTGCTCCACATCGAGCGGCTCACCCTCTTTCTGCCGAATCCGCTCGCGCAGAAAATCACTGGCCAGGCGGTCGCCTTTACGGAATTCGATCCGGACGACCGGCCCCGGTGCCAGTTTCTCGGCCCGGAGCCGTGCACGGTAATCCCGCCACTCCGAGTCAGACACCGCCAGCCGGTTCAGGGCCACAGCATGATCCCTGGCTCCACTGGCCCCCAGCTCAAACAGCACCGGCGCGTCGTAGAAATCGGCAGAGGTGTGGCCTTGCAGATCTGGCTGGATCAGAATGTCGCGATCGGTTAACAGGCCCAGCTGTAATTCGGTGTTGCGCCGGGTCATCAGCGTGGTGAGCTGCCCGACCACTGAAAAAGCTTCGCGCATGTCCTCTGTGGTCATGAGCGGATCGGTGATATCCACGGCAATGACCACATCAGCCCCCATGTCCCGGGCCACGCTGACCGGTAGGTTGTTGGCCACCCCACCATCCACCAGTAATCGCCCGCCTCTTTCCACCGGGGCGTATACGCCGGGAATGCTCATACTGGCACGAATGGCGTCGGCCAGGTTGCCGTCGCCAATCACCACTTCAACACCGGTTTCCAGATCAGTGGCCACAGCCCGAAAGGGGATGGGTAGCTGATCAAAGTCATCCACCAGCGCGGCGTTACGGGTCAGCTCATTGAGAATAAACCCGAGATTCTGGCCGGTAACCAGTCCGCCACCAAACCGAACGCCCTCGGAACCGACGCCAATACCCGGCACCAGAGGCAGGCGCCAATCGTCCTGCTTTCGGCGCACCGGCTTGTAGGCCCGGCCCGGGTCATCGCGAAAGCTGGACAGCCAGTCCAGCCCGATAAAGCGCTTTTCAATTTCTTCCACCGGCATCCCGGTGGCGTACAGGGCGGCAACGGCCGATCCGGCACTGGTACCGACCACCACATCAACCGGCACCTGCATTTCTTCCAGTACCCGCAATACCCCGACATGGGCCATACCTTTGGCGCCACCGCCACTGAGCACCAGGCCAATGGTTGGGCGAGCGCTACTGGCGCCAGCATCGGCGAAAGCAGAAGGGAATACGGGCAGGACAAGCAGAATGCACAGTAACCAGGACGGCCAACGAGTGCTCACAATCCCGTCACGAGCTCTGTTTTTTGTCATCGTCGGCCAGTGACAGATGGGAAGTATCCGGCACGACCGGTGGGGGAAGATCCCGTTTTACCCCCAGATCACTGCCGGCCGGAGCCAGTGTCCAGTCATCAAGATGCTCAAACATCGGTGCCTCAGCCTCCTGATGCTCAACCAGAGTCACCCCGACCGGGTCCAGGCTCAGGCCGGAACCGGCCAGAATATCATCCACCTTTTCGCCGGCCACCGGTAGGCGATCGCCCGGCTCAACCGCTGGAGTCTCACCGGATTTCGTCGCCGGTTGCTCTGGTTTCGGTGCCGGGGCCTGAGGCGGGGCAGGCGTTGACGCTTGAGCCTGAGCTGATGACGCCGGTGCGGGTTGGGCCGGCCCGGCTCCGGGCATGGGCTGAACATACGCCACCATCCCGTGTTTTTTCAGCACTGCCAGGTACTTCTCGGCCTGAACCTGCTCAAGCTTGTTACGAATGACCACCGGTTGCCCACTGAACATGCGGTCCAGCTGCTCGACGCTGGCCTTGAACAGAGCCCGGGCATTATTGCGAGCGGTTTCCAGATCGGTGCCTGGCGTGCACTCTCCTTTAAACACGAGCTGGTACATGGCTATCCCTCTGCTTTTACAACAACTGTTGGTCAATGATAGCTGAAATCACAGGCTACAACAGGCATTAACCAACGCCGGGCCTTACCATCCGGAAATCATTTCAGCATTGCAAACAATTGAAAAATCCAGCGCCCACAGGAGGAAAAGTACGCCACACTCTGCAACAATCAACTGTAACCAAACTTTACACTTGGTTACACTAACAAGAATCGCAGATTACCTTTCGGGAGCCTCACATGCGCACCTTTACTACCGCCCTTCTCTCTGGTCTGGTGCTCGGCTTGTCATCGGCGCAGGTAGCCGCCGAAAATCTGGATGTATTGATGAGCCAGGTTTTTCAGGCCAATGAAGCCACCTACATCGGCTACGAAAGTATCGAGCGCGAGGACATTCCCGCCCAGGCCAGCGTAGACCGGAAATACCTGATTGTGGATTTCCGCTTTCCGAACCAGCAACCAGCCGCCAAACAACTTCAGGCCAGCGTACACAAAGTGTGCATGACCCTGCTGAAAGATCGCGAACTGATCCGCTCGCTGTCGGATTCCGGCTACGACATGGTGGCCGTTGCCTTTGACCGCCAGTCCCAGTTCGACTGCCTCTGAGCAAGCCGCCCGTGCTAATCCTGCCCCAGTAGTCGGGGGAACGCATCCAGGGCAGTATTGACCGCGTCTAGGTTGAAAGCCTCCACATCCGCCAGCAGCTTCTCCCCGTAACGCGTGACCGACGATGACCGGTGCCGCTGGCCCCATTCGATAATGCGGGCAGCAAAATCCTTCATCTGTTCCGGGTCGCCGCTCTCCCGCACGTCCTGCCATTCATTACCGAAGTCTTCAGCCAGTTTTTCCCGCAGCCAGCCCCGCTCATGCATGCTCATGGTCTGGGCCAGCAGGCGCTCGGATTCCTCCGGCGCGCCATCGTCATCAGCCTGCTCCACCGTCGCTTCTACTCTGGGCAGTACCACCTTGAACGTCGAGCCCACATTGGCTTCACTTTTCACGGTCAGTCTGCCGCCCATCATTTCCACCAGTTTACGACTGATCGCAAGCCCCAGCCCGGTACCGCCATAACGCCGGGAACTCTGGCCTTCCTGCTGCTCGAAGGCTTCAAAAATGCGCTCCTGCTGGTCCGGGGCTATGCCGATACCGGTGTCAGCTACGGTCACCACCAGCCGGTAGTAACAAACCTCGGAATCGGCATCCGCCGGCTCGCCCAGCGGCTTGGCGACCGCGCGCACGGTAACCCCGCCCTCATGGGTGAATTTGATGGCATTGCCCACCAGATTAAACAGCACCTGTCGCAAGCGGGTTTCGTCCAGCATCATCGCCGAGGGCATACCCGACCCCACGCTCACTTCCAGGGTAATGCCCTGCTCCGTCGCCCGCAGGTCAAAGATGTGGCGGACATCACTGAGCAGCCGGCGCACGGACACAGGGCCGAAATCCAGGCGCATCTTGCCGGCCTCGATCCTTGACAGGTCCAGAATGTCATTGATCAGCATCAGCAGACTTCGGCTACCCGCCCGGATGGCATTGAGGTAGTTGCGCTGTTGCGGGTCCGTCACCGAGTTGTAGAGCAGATCGCTGTAGCCGATCACCGCGTTCATGGGCGTTCGGATTTCGTGGGACATGTTGGCCAGGAATTCGCTTTTGGCACGGCTCGCCGCCTCCGCTTCCCGGGCCAGCCGCTCCGCCTCCAGCTTGGCGGCACGCAGCTCATCCTCGCTCCGACGCAGCGCATTCTCTGACCGGATTCGCTCATCCACTTCCAGCGACAGTTTGCGGTTCCAGTACAGGAAGATCAGCACCACCACGATGGCAATCAGAATGATCCGCCGAACCACGGTGTAATCGGCTTCCTGTTCGATATCCAGGTGAATCCAGCGGTTATAGATGGCTTCGGTTTCGGAAGCCGGCAGACTGCCCAGTGCCTTGTTAAGTATGCGGTGGAGCTCAGGCTGGGCCGGGCTGACCGCCAGCCTCAGATCGTACTGGTAGGGCGTAATGCTGGTAATCCGCAGATTGGACAGACCAAGCCGTGCCACCGTGTAGCTTACCGCCGGGATGTGCGTCACCATCACATCCAGATCCCCGTTGGACAGTGCCAGCAGCCCGTCTTCCACGGTCTGCTGGGGATAGAGGTCGAGATTCGGATGATTGATCAGCAGATAGTCATGACTGGCCTGGCGGTTTACCACACCGACCCGCTCATCCCGAAGTTCACGCAGGTCTCCGATAAAGCGGCCGGTGTCGCGAATCGCCAGCGCAATGGGGACGTTGACATAGGCCCGGGTGAACAGAAATTCCTGCTCGGTGCGGGGCGTTCGGGACATGCCGGGAAGCACGTCCAGCTCACCGGATTTCAGTTTTTCCTCGGCACCGGCGCGACTGTCTACCGTCACTCGCTGGAATCGAATCCCCAGATCCTTCTCCAGCCGGCTGAGCAAGTCGGCGACCAGCCCCGTGGGTCGGCCATCCTGTTCAAACTCGAACGGCGGCCAGTCCGGCCTTAGCCCCACGGTAATATCCGAGTTACTGGCCAGCCATTCCATTTCACCCGCCGTCAGCGCAATATTTCGGGTCTCGACTTCCGGCAACTCCCCCGCCAACCAGGACTGGCGAATATTGCGATGTTCCTGATGGGCCAGTGACGAAACTGTACGATCAAACACCCGAAACATGCGCTCCTGCTCGATCGGAACCTGAAGCACCACATCCACAGGGCGCCGATCCAGCAGCACCGCGAGCCCGACACCATTGATCATCGCCGATTCCAGATAGTCGGACACCACAGGAACCGGCCCGAGAAAGGCATCCGCCTCGCCAGACATGACCCGGCTGACGGCCTCACCCAGGCTGGAAACCGGCACTGGCGTGAAACTTTCCACCGGGTCCAGCAGCGGGAATTGATTGGGGTCGTCGCCGACAATGACCACCTTCGCCGCCTCCAGATCCGACAGAGTCCGGATCGCCGGGTCACCGGCATTCACAAACACGCCGTAAGTGAGTGACATCAAGGGGGCTGTGTGCCGCACGCCGGGAATAACCGGAGCACCGGGCAATCGGGTGGTGAGAATCAGATCCGGCTCTGGCCGCTCAGTGCCCAGCATCTGGTTCATCAGAAAGGGCTCAATGGGCAATCCCAGCTTGGAGGACAGGCGGTTGAGGTAGTCCACCCAGATACCCGCCATCCGCCCTTCGCCGGTATCGAACACCAGGGGCACCTGGGTGTGCCGGACCCCCACATTGAAGCCATCCTGTTCTGCCAGCCAACGCAGGTCATCAACACCCAGTAGGGGAGCCGGCGAATCCTGGGGCGGATCAGCCAATACGGCCCCTTGAAAAACCAGCAACAGGAGGCAAAACATGAACTGTGAACGAGACTTCACTGGATATCCTCGGCGGGTCCACTACATTTCAGGAAAACCATACCTGCAAACGGGCAGGATTGCATTTTGCCAATGAACTGATGGAGGCAAGTAACCATGGACACCAGCAAACACAGCCTTAGCACCCTGTTCGAACAACTGGGGCTGCCCTCCGGACAAGCGGAAATCGAGAATTTTATCGCCCGACATTCACCATTGCCCAGTGAAGTCGCCATCCAGGATGCGCCTTTCTGGTCTGAGAGCCAGTCCCACTTTCTGGAGGAAGGGCTGGAAGAGGACAGCGACTGGGCGGAGGTGATTGATGAACTGGATGCCCTGCTAAGGCACTGATTGGCTGCGTCAGAGCACCGACACCCGATTTCGGCCCTCATCCTTGGCCTGATAGAGGGCCCGATCAGCCCGGTCAAACACCGACTCCTCGGTGTCGTCGTCCTGAAAACCGGTCAGCCCCGCGGAAAAGGTAATGCTCACCGGCTCGCCGCTGAAATGGAACGGCAGGCCGGATACATGTTCGCGCAGGGAATCCAATACCTTGCGGGCTTCATCTGTGGGCGTTTCCGGCAGAAGCACCACAAACTCCTCGCCACCGAACCGGGCGATAAAATCCGTCGACCGCAGGCGAGTGCTCATCTCCCGGGCCACCAACTGCAGCACGCGATCCCCTGCCTTGTGGCCATAGGAATCGTTGATGCGCTTGAACAGATCCACGTCCAGCACAGCCACCGTGAGCGGGTGCCGGTAGCGCAACCAGCGATTGTATTCAAACGACAGCCGTTCCTGCCAGGCTTCACGGTTGGGCAGCTGGGTGAGCAGATCGGTCAGGGCTCGCTGACGCTCTTCACGCACCTGGGCCTGCATCTGTTCCGAATGGGCCTCCATGACCGCGACTTTCTCCTGCATGGCTTCCAGTTGGTTCGCCAGCAGTTTTTCACGCTCGCTTTCCGACGTCCGGAACCGCTCCAGCGCACTGCCAATAAATTCCAGGCGTTCACTGACCGACTGCTTCAAAGCTTGAATATCCTCGCTGGCGCGGATGTCATCCCCCACCTTGTCCAGCTCGGCACGGATTTCCCGGTCCAGCGTTGCTGTGGCGTCCTGCCGGCCAGTCTGGGCGTCACTCTGCTGGGCAAAATGCTCCCGCAACGCCTGCAAGCGTTCATCCAGACGTTTCAGGAAGGCCTCGAATTCGCGCTGGCTGCGGGTAATGGCGGCAATCACCAGATCGGCCACCCGGTTCAGCCCCTCCCGGAGCACTTCCCAGTCGTTGCTGGTCAGCAAGGTCTGCTGTAATTCCCGGGCTTCTGCTTCTGCGGCCGGCTCCAGGGAAGCCTGTTGCAACAGTTGCCCCAGTAACTGGCCTATGCGGCGGGCAATTCTCAGTCGCTGGGTGGTATCCGCCAGATCCACACCGTCTGCGGGGGCTTGCGGTTCCGGTGTCGGCGACGCAGTCTGAGGACCGGCCTGCTCGTCCAGCAGGGTAATCTGCCGGTCAATCTGGTCCTGCAGTTCCCGCCAGTGCTGCAGGTTGATCTGCTTCTTACGGATATCCTCCCGCAACCGACCCAGCAATTCATCCAGCTCCGGCCGCTGTCCTTCGGAGGCCAGACTGGTTCGTACCAGCATTCTTTCCAGCAGATTACGTTCGGATTCCCACTGTTTTTCCCGATGCTCTGCTTCTTCCAGTTCCCTGAGATATTTCTCTTTCCAGGAATCTTCAGATGCCATGAACTACTCCCTTAGTGGCCGGCACGATGCTCTTCCTCTTCACACCCGGTGCGATCGGTCGTTCGGCGGCGCGCCCGGGGATGGCTCTGATCATAAACCCGGGCAAGATGTTGAAAGTCTAGATGAGTATAGACCTGGGTTGTGGCAATGTCCGCATGACCCAGCAATTCCTGAACCGCGCGCAGGTCGCCACTGGATTCCAGCATGTGACTGGCAAAGGAATGCCTGAGCAGGTGGGGGTGCAAACGCTGGTCCGCGCCGTGCAGAATACCCCAGCGAGACAGGCGACCCTGGATACTGCGCCGGCTCAGGCGGGTACCCCGCTGGCTGACAAACAGTGCCTTCTCACCCTCGGTGACCAGTGCCCGCCGGCAGGACAACCACTGTTGCAACGCCGCCACGGCCTTGCGGCCGACCGGCAGCACGCGCTCCTTGTTACCTTTACCGAGAACGCGGATTTCTGGGCCCTTCAGATCCAGAGCCGACAGATCGGCCCCGGCCAGCTCCGCCAGCCGAAGGCCGGAGGAATACATCAGTTCGAACATGGCCAGATCACGGATTTCGAGGGGGTCTTCGGGGGTGGCATCCAGTAACTGGCCAATCTGATCAACATCCGCAACGCGGGGCAAACGCCGACCACTTTTCGGCGCCCTGATGTCCAGAGCCGGATTATCGATGGCAAGCCCTTCGCGAAGCAGGTACTGGTAGAAACGCCGAATCGACGACAGGTGCCGGGCAATGCTGCGTCCGCTCAGCCCATCCCGGCTGAGCCGGGCTACGTAGCGCCGAACATCGTGGGCAGACAGCTCTGACCAGTCATTGAGGCCGTTATCCGCAAGCCAGGCGACCAGCCGCTGAAGGTCGCGCTGATAGTGTTCGCAGGTACGGGGTGAATGCCGTTTCTCGGATTGCAGATGACGAATGAAGCCGGTCAGCGCCGCCAATTGGCTCGCTGATCCTTTGTGGTCACTCGCCGCCACGCTCACCCCTGGCCGGTCTCCGCGGTCAGGTCCGTCACCGGAGCGCCGGTACCATGGCGCTTGAGCATGGGCGGTAAAAGCCGGCTCAGGGTGTCACTGATGTAGCTCAGGAACAGCGAGCCCATGCTCTGATCAAAGTAACCGGGTTCACAACTGCCGACAGCAAACACCCCCACCAGACCTTCGTGGCGCAGGGGCACAAGGGCAACGGAGGCGATGGGCTCGTCACGGTCCGGGAACAGGAATTCACGCTCATTCTCACGGAACTGGCCACAAACGGCCCGCTCCCCTTCCAGCAGGCTTCCCAACCGCTCACGTGCCGCGGCCGCATCCACCATATGCAGGGCACCCTGTGACTGAAGCTGACCGGTTTCACTGAACAGAAGTACCGACGCGGCATCCAGACCAAAATCACCCCGGATACTGTCATCAATGGCAGCCGCCATATCCTGCAGGTTACGGGCTTCAATCACCTGCATCAGCAGGCGTTTGCTTTTCTCGAACAACCGGTCGTTGTGGCGGGCTATGGACACCAGTTCCACCAGCTCCCGGCGTAACGTGTCCCGCTGTTCCCGGAACAGGTGCACCTGACGCTCCACCAGGGAAATCGCCCGGCCGCTGTCATGGGGCAGAGTCAAACTGCGCAGCAGCTCGTCCTGATCGATAAAAAAGTCCGGATTGGCCCTCAGATATTCTGCGACCTGTTCCCTGGTGAGTTCGCCGGCCTTCTGGCGGGCCGTTTGTTCTGTCATCGTGTTCTCCTGATCGGTTCAGGCCCCGTTTTTATGAGGTCGGGTGTTCGGGCGGGCACTCCTGCGGCGCCGGGGCTGGGGTTCGCCAGGCAGCCGCAACTGGCCTTCAAATACCGTGGTTGCAGGACCTTCCATCATAACAGGGGTACCTTCCCCCTGCCATTCAATGACCAGCCTGCCGCCACGCAACTCGACTTCGACCCGACTGTCCAGCAAGCCGCGGAGACAACCGGCCACCACCGCTGCACAGGCACCGCTGCCGCAGGCGAGTGTTTCGCCGGAGCCCCGCTCAAACACACGCAACCGGGCATGGCGGCGATCAATCACCTGCAGAAAACCAATATTGGCGCGGGCCGGAAACCGGGGGTGTTTTTCCAGTTGCGGGCCGAGACTTTCCACCGGCGCCGTATCGACATTGTCCACCACCAGCACTCCGTGGGGATTACCCATGGAGATGGCTGACAGCTCGACCGTCTGACCATTCACGTCGACGGTATAAACATCCTTGCGCTGATCCGCTGCAAAGGGGATCGCGGGGGGGTTGAGCTCCGGCACCCCCATGTTGACCGCTACCAGGCCATCCCGACCCACTTTGAGCTCAATCACACCCTTGGCAGTCTGGACCCGGATAACACGCTTGTTGGTCAGGCGCTGATCGCGCACAAAGCGGGCGAAGCAGCGGGCTCCGTTGCCGCACTGTTCCACCTCCGAGCCATCGGCATTGAAAATGCGGTAGCGAAAATCCACATCCGGAAGCCCCGGTGGCTCCACCACCAGCAGCTGATCAAAACCGATCCCGAAATTGCGATCCGCCAGCTCCCGGATCGTGTCCGGGGCCAGCCGGAATGGCTGGCTGATGGCGTCGACCACCATGAAGTCGTTACCCAGCCCGTGCATCTTGGTAAAGCGCAGGACCGGACCCTGGCCACGTCGTTGCTGAGACATCTCGTTCCCCCCGCTCATTCCGGCAGGCAACTTTCCGGCGCCAGCTGGTCGTCCAGAGTCTCCCGGCGCCGAACCACATGCACCTGATCTCCGTCCACCATCAACTCCGGGGGCCGGTTGCGGGTGTTGTAGTTGGAGGCCATAACAAATCCGTAGGCCCCGGCCGAGCGTACCGCCAGCAAATCGCCGGCTTTCAGGCGCAGAGCGCGATCCTTGCCGAGAAAATCGCCGGTTTCGCACACCGGGCCCACCAGATCCCAGGGCCTTTCCTCACTGTCCTGATGGGGCTGAACCGGAATAATGGCCTGCCAGGCACTGTAGAGCGCCGGCCGGATCAGATCATTCATGGCCGCATCGATGATGGCAAAATTCCGGTGTTCGGTGCACTTCAGGAATTCCACCCGGGTCACCAGAATGCCCGCATTCGCGGCAATGGAGCGGCCCGGCTCGAGCACCAGCTCCAGCTCTCGATCACCCATGCGTTCATTAAGGGCTTTCACATAATCTGCCGGTTGCGGCGGGGTTTCCTGGTTGTAGGTCACACCCAGACCGCCCCCCATATCCAGATGGCGGATACGGATACCCTGCTCTGCCAGGGTGTCGATCAGGGAAAGCACCCGGCCCAGGGCATCCAGGAACGGCGAAACCGACGTCAGCTGTGAGCCGATGTGGCAGTCCACCCCGTGGATATCCAGGTTGGGCAGGCTGGCCGCCCGGGCATAGACTGCCGGCGCCTCAGCAATGTCAATGCCGAACTTGTTTTCCTTCAGGCCGGTCGAGATATAAGGATGAGTGCCCGCATCCACGTCCGGATTCACTCGCAGGGAAATGGGCGCTTTCACTCCCAGTTCGCCAGCCACCTTGTTCAGGCGATCAAGCTCGGTGTCGGATTCGACATTGAAACAGCGAACGCCGGCCTCCAGGGCCCGCTTCATTTCCCATTCCTGCTTGCCAACGCCGGAAAAAACCACTTTACCGGCATCCCCGCCGGCACGAAGCACACGTTCAAGCTCTCCGGCCGAGACTATGTCAAAACCGGCCCCCAGACGAGCCAGCACATTGAGCACGGCCAGATTGCTGTTCGCCTTGACCGCATAACACACCAGATGAGGGCGATTCTTCAGGGCCTCATCGTAAGCACGGTAATGGCGCTCCAGCGTCGCCCGGGAATAGATGTAGGCTGGCGTACCAAAGCGCTCGGCGATATCGGCAACGGCAACGTCTTCGGCGTAGAGTTCGCCGTTACGGTAATTGAAGTGATCCATGCTGTTCCTGAAAGCTTAAGGTCGGGTGGTCTGGCTCAGGGCTGTTCATTGTCCTCATCGGCATTTTCGCCCGCCTCCGCAGCTACCTCGGTGTCACCAGTCTGCGATGGTACGGCGTCGGGCACCGGCGCGTTCCGGTACAGCGGCCCTTTCTGGCCACAACCGGATACCATCAAAACCACAAACACCGAGAGCGCGACGGCCAGGCGGCGCACAAGCCCAAGCTGCATACCCAATCCCCTGAGTGAATAATGGCCGAAGTATACCCGACACCCGGGCCGCACCGCGAGGATTCACATGATCAGGACAGGTGCTGGTTTAGGGCATCTTCCAACTGCGCCCGGTAGAACAGGTACTGGCTGGTCTGGATATCGCGCTGATACAGCTGTGGATCGAGATCGTGGGGCAGATGCAGGTCAGTCAGATACACCGGATAGGGGTCCGGACTCTGCCGCAGGGAGCGGATGTAATGGGCCACCGCCGGAATCAACCGGTCGCCATATTCCTGCACGGTAAACTCCTGATCGTTGCAATACAGATCAAAGCGCAGAATGCTGTCACCCTGTTGCACGCCCACCGCCTGCACTTCGAGGCCGGACAAGGGCATTCCGGCGACCAGTTCTGGCCGCGGATCGGCCAGCCATCGGCCATCCCTGCGTACCAGTTCGTAACACCGGATACCGGCGACCGGCTCCAGATTATCTGCCTGGCGCAACTGTCGGCGCTCAATAACACTGTCCAGAAATCGCAATAACGGTGCCAGTAGATGACGGCGTTGCTGGGCCTTCAGCTGGCGATGCCACAGACTGCCATACTCATCCACCACCCAGAGCTGGCCCTGGTCTCCCTGCAGCTGCCAGAATACCTGGATGTTACCGGCTTCGGAGGCTTCACATACCGCTTTCAATAGGGGAGCATCCTGCAAAGCATAGCGATCCGGCACCACCGGCAGAAAACTGTCCTGGGGCTGGAACAAGGCATCCATCAATGCCGCGCGGCTATCCAGGGCAACAAACCCCGGCTCCTGGCCATTGAACTGGAGCAGAAAATAACGCTGATCCATCTCGATGATATAACGCAAGGGATGGGGGCCGGTGCCGCCTGCAAAAAACTGTCGGAGCACATCGGCAAACAACTCACTCACACGCCGGGCAATGGCCTGTCCGTGCCCCCGGCTGGGCGCCATCACTCGGATATCCGGCAATTCCGCAGGGTTGATCGCCACCTGAGCGAGCACATTCTTCAAACACTGGATCAGGGTGTCCCCGGCCGCGTAATGCTGCAGACTGACTTCGTGCCAACTGTTCAGGGTAATCTGGTCGATGGTCACCACCAGGTTGTCCCGGGCTCCACTGAACCCGAGTGAGTCGTTGCGGGCGCTGAGTTTATGCAGCCCCCGCTCGGTCAGATGAGCTTGCGGGTCCACCGCCACATTCAGCAACAACAGATTGCGCAACGGACGAACGGCACGGGACAGGGCCTGGCGGGGCGCCGGCGGCATGGGCACCGGTAGGAAGCCGGCCAGCACATCCAGTATTTCCTTCAACTCGCTGACCGAAGCCACACTCTGGCCGGCCCGCACATTCAACCGTGTACTGCGACTGAGCAGACCGTTGCAGTAACACCAGACAAGCAACTCAGCCAGGTTGCCGGCGCGGCGAATAACCGGCTGCCAGAAGGCGTCGGACGGATCTTCGAGATCCCGGTACAGCAGCCAGCCGTCTCCGGCTGCGCCCTGTTCACTGCGATGGTGAAACGACAGGTTCTCTTCCGCCAGGGAGGGCACCAGCCCCGGGTTGATCAGCTCGACCTTGCCGGCCTTGCGCTGGAAGGCGGCATACAGTTTGCGGCCCAGCAAGTTGATATCATTGGCGCTGATCGACGCCTGCGCACCCTGTTCCCGGGCCAATCTGGCCAGCAAACGGTAACTGTGGGTAAGCTCGGCAACCACGCTCCGGCGCAACCCCATCACCTCCTCGGCACACCAGCGCTGACGATCATCCAGCCTGCCAAGATCTTCCGTCGACCAGCCCCAGGCTTCAACCAGACTGCGCAACAACTCAACCCGCCAGGGATCGCCCGCCATACCCGCCCGGCTAAGCGGCAAACCGGATTTCAGGTACAGGCTCCGGCGCACCAACTCCAGCCGGTCCGCCCCGTCACTGGCCAGCAACCACTGCTCCAGTCTCTGATACAAAAGCACGTAGGGGTCCAGGGCATCGGCGCTGATCACACCATTGTGAACCGCCTGCTTGAAGCTGGCCGAGAGCAGTGGTCGCTCCCGGTCGGTGGCGTAACATTCAATCAACAGTAGCTTGAGGATGGCTTTCCAGGGCGCATCGATTCCTTTGTAGAGCTGCCAGATGCCAGCGCCAGGCAGTTCTGCGGGAGGAATGTCCGGCACCGCGCCAAAGTCGATGTAATCGCTGGCCTTGATAAACCGACACTCCACCAGCTGTCGCCGGCATTGGTCGTAATCGGCCTCCCGGTCTACCGGAATCAGCCACCACAACGGATATTGACCGGCCAGGTGAATGCTGGTGCGATAGAACTCATCCAGCAACAGAAAGTGCTGGGCACTGCCGCAGTTTTCCCCGGTAACTTCCACGCGCTGGCGCCCGGCCCGCCAATCGGCGGCAGAGAACACAAACACGTGCAGCTCCACCCCCAGGCCACCGGCCCATTCCGACAGTTTTTCAGCTTTGCGCTCCAGGCACCGAATGCCCGACGCCGGCAAATCCTGACGGTGGCAGAGCCAGACATCCAGATCACTAGCCACCGAGTGCCCGAGGGTGCCAGGGCTTCCCATCAGGAAAAGACTGTCCAGATCAGGCTTTCGAGTGCCCTTGTCACGATAGTGAAAGCTACGGGCGTAACGGCGGGCGGCGTCCAGCACTTCCTGGCCGGGCGTGTAACCACTGAAGCCGTCCGGGCAGTTACCATCCAGATAGCCAGGCAAGGCGGGATGGTTACGGTGAAAAACCAGCGGCAACAACTCCAGCACCATCTGCTGCCGGTAGGTCAGTGCCGAGCACGCCCGCTGCCAGCGCTGCTGGTTAACCAGCAGAAACCGGTCCCGCAGGCGCCTGAGCGTCTTTCGGTCGATTCCATCCTCGAAATCGAGAACTATGGGCGCGGCGTGAACGGTCAAGAGAGCTCCGGCAAGAGGTTATTTTCGGCAAGATAGTCAGTATGATGAATGAATCGTGGCAAAACCTGTAAAAAAATAAAAGCACAGGCAGTGAACACGCTGCCAGCCCGAGCGAGGCACCCGAGCTGTGAAAGAGTTTCTGATTCAACGCTACCGGCCCGATCCGACGGGCCCCGTTATCCGGCCCACCCTGCTTCGGGTGGATGACGATGGCCGGATCATCCAGGCTGATCGCCATGCAGAAACCATGTTTGGCTACGACATCAGCGATCTGACCGGGCAGAAAGTCCAGCATATTCTGGCTTCCCGCCAGGACGATCCCTTCGCCCCCGCCCACCGACACCGGCTGGACAATGGCCAGACAGTGCTGGTGACGTTCCGCCACAAGGATGGCTTTTTCTTTACTGCCCTGCTCGGGCTGCGAATGGAGATCCGGGATTCAGACCAGGCCGCTACCGCCTCGATTACCCTCAGGGACAGCGATGCCATGGATAGCCGGATTCAACGACTGGCGGAACAGAGTGCCGGCTTTGGTCTCTGGGAACTGGACATGCCCAGCAACGAGATCAGCTGGTCCGAAGGTATGTACCGCCTGCTGGAACTCAAAGCCGGCAGCGAGCTGACACCGGAACAGGCGCTGTTTTATTGCCAGACAGGCCAGAACCGGGTACGAGCGATGTTCAGGCGCTGTATGCGCACCGGCCAGCCGTTCAGCATGGACCTGACCATTCTCACCAGCCGGCAACGGCCACAACGGGTTACTCTGGCCGGTCGTGCTCTGAAGAACGGCGGCCGGGTGCAAAAACTCGGCGGCGTGATGGTCAACCACAGCGAGGCGATGGTCCACGATCTGGAAAAACAACAGGCTCAGCAGATTCTTCAAGCCACGACCGCCGCATCCTCTGATCTGGTGGTAGCCATCGACACCGAATTCAGACTGTTGCATTTCAACACCCCCTGGTGCCAGCAGTTTCAACACGCCTTTGACCTGACGCCAAAGACCGGAGACAACCTGCGCAGCCTTTTGAAGGACTTCCCCAATGAGCGGAGACTGATCGAACGGCTATGGCAACGGGCCTTCGACCGTGAGCATTTTGTGGCAGAAATGCCCCTGAACCGCCAGGGAGAGGGACTGCCGATTTACGAATTTCATTTCCAGAGCATCCGCGGAGACCGGGGCGAGGTCACCGGGGCCGTTCATGTCGCACGCGATATCAGCAACCGGATCCAGCACACCAGCAACAGCGATTACCGCATGCGACACGATCCGGTCACCGGACTGATGAATCGCCGTTCTTTCATCGAACACCTGGAACGGGCCATGGGCCATCGCCACAAACGCCAGAGCACCGACGGGCTGCTGTTTCTGGATCTGGACAACTTCGAACAGTTCAACGAGGACGCTGGCAGCGGCACCTGCGACCGCTACCTGCGGGAACTGGCCGCCATGCTCGGGCTGCGCGTGCGACAGCGCGATGCCCTGGCACGACTGGCCGGCGATACCTTTGCGCTGTTCATCGAGAACTGCCCGGAACCCAGAGCGCGAAAGATCGCCGAGGAAATCCGCGAACAGATTGCCCAGTTCCAGTTTGAATGGCAGGGGCATACCCTGCAGACCACTACCAGCGGCGGTCTGCTGATTCTGGACAGTGAGTTGCCGGAACGGGCCGACACGCTGCTCACCCAGGCTGCGGACCTGTGCCATACCGCCAAGACTTCAGGCCGGAACCGGATCCACACCGCCCATGCACTGCCGGATGCCGCCGGCGATACTGGTACAAACAAGCAGCTGGAACAGCTCCGCCAAGCCCTGGACCACCATCAACTGATCCTTGAGTTCCAGGCTCTGAAGCCGGTGGCGAGTGTGACCTGGGGCGACCATATTGAAATACTGTGTCGCATTCCCGGTCAGGGACCGGACGACACCACACTCCTGCCCGGACAGTTCCTGCCCCTGGCCGAGCGCTTTGACCTGGCCAAACGGCTGGACCGTCAGGTCATTCGTCAGGCCCTGGACTGGCTGGGGCAGCACCGACTGCTGGAACCAAGGCTGAAATACTGCGGCTTCAACCTGTCTCTGGCCTCGGTACTGGATGACACCTTTGCCGATTTCATGGAACAGCTACTGGCACCCTCACCGTTCCGGGCGGAGTGCTTCTGCCTGGAGATCCGGGAAGCCCATGCCACCCAGTATCCGGACGAAGTGGCCGTGCTCTGCGATGCACTGCATCGAATCGGTTGCCGGGTGGCCCTGGAGGGCGCTGGCGCCTCGGTGGAAAGCTACAGCCTGGCCGCCCACCTGCCGGTGGATATCATCAAACTGGACAGACGGGTGATGGATCATCTGGAGAACGATCCGGTTCAGCAAGTGATGGTGGATGCCCTGCATCGTATTGCAGAAGCCGCGGGCAAGGAGACCGTTGCCACCTTTATAGAGAGCGACGAGACCCTGAGAAAGGTCCGTACCCTGGGCATCCATTTTGGCCAGGGTTACCGGTTATCAAGGCCCCGACCGCTGGCGGAGCTGAAGCCGGTAGGGGTTGAGCTGAGTACGGGCTGGATCGGCGGCTAAGTTATGTTGAGGGCAGGCTTCATTCTACCCCGACCTCACACTGGATCACTTCAGAACCGCTTCCGCGGCTGCTTACCAGCCCTCCGTCGGGATTCCGTGTTCCCTGAGGTAATCGCCGTTCCTTTCGAGATAGCCTTTTGTGCGTTCCGTGAACCGGGAAGGGTCACCCGGCAACTCCGTGGCCTGCATGCGCATCACCTCGATCTCGTTGCCAATCTGGTTCGAAATCCAGACCACCACGGTACCGCCGGGCGCCAGGCCAATGGTCAGGAGGTTCCGGGGGCCTGAGCGCACATCAACCTGCGTAACATAGGTTGCCGGCTCCCGCATTCGGTCCAGCAGGTCTTCCGGCACCTGAATGATCTTGGTGTAATATTTCTGCTCCGCGTAGGAAAACCAGTTGACCAGAATCAGCTCCGGAAAGGGGTCAGCTCTGCCCCCAGGCCCGGTTGGGCCACGGGCCCCCTTCCAGCAGCACCCCACCGTGCCTATCGGCTGGCGCCAGCTCCGCTCACCCGACTTCTCCAGGAACATATCAGTCACCCACACTTCGTAGTGCTGTGGCGCCGCTATCCTGACCATCCAAAGAGTGTCGTCCGCCTTCGACCACGCCGAACAGCCGCTGCCCAACAGGGCGATGGCCATGACTCCCATGGCCAGTATTTTCTGAATCATTAGTCGCCCTCTGTCTGTGGATACACCAGGCGCTCGCCTGAAGGTGCTGGTGCATTGGGATGAAACCCCTGCAACTTCGCAGGCAAGCCCGCCACCATGGTCTCAATAGCGTTGTAGTGCGCCGAGTAATGGATATAGCGCTGGAGCAACAAGTTCTCATGTTCCGTGGTCAGTGAGGGGGCGTCATTCCCTTGTACAACCTGTTCCAGAATTTGTTGAAGGATGGGTTCAAGTTCACCCTGTATCAACACGGTCTCATCAGTGGGATCAACTTCTCTCAGTGGCACTTCCTGTTCTACCGCCAATCGGTGCATCAACCGAAGAGGCACCCGTGAATACTCCCCCCGCACCTGGCGCAGCATCCGCAACACCAGTTCTACCCGGCCATCCTGGGCCGGGTGCTCGTGGCGCAGGGTGACAATGTCCAGCCGGGCTGGCCCTTCCGGGCCCTGGTCTTTCGGCCATGCCTGCAATTGCTCGGATTGCCGTACCGGCAGATTATATGGGCCAATCCAGCCTGCCGCCTCTATCTGTTGCCGCTTGGCCTCCAGGTTATCCCATTGGAGGGTTTGGTCCGGCCTGCTGAGCCGGTCGCGAGGCACCTGTAACCTGAGGCTTAACAGCACGTCCTCTCGCTGGCTGTCGCCGTAGCCACCGCCAATATCGGAATGAACACCCGGCAGGGAAATTTCCCGGAAGTTGGCCGGCAAGCTGCCGTCGCGGCTTCGCAGACTGTTCAGGGCAAAGTTCCTGCGGTGCTCATGGGCCGCGGTCAGGTGCACCGCCTGGCCCACCTTGCCTGGATCCAGGTACAACTCCACCGGGTGGTTGCGGTTGTTATGGGCCAACGCATCACCAGCAGCGAGGTTAACGATGGCGGCCACGGAGTCGAACAGCCCCACGAAGCGAATTTCTACCGTCTTCGGCCAGAGGATACCGCTGTCAGCCAGCATCTGGGCCAGCAGACCATTCTCCCCCTGATTTATCTCGTGTGCAGTATGGCGGCCAGCCGCCGCGCCCCGGCTGAAGCCGAACAGGTCCAACGTAAGTTTGTCGATGGGTTTGTCCAGACGGTCGGCGGGCAGGTTCTGCAAGACTTCTTTCACCCGCAAGGCCAGTTGCGAGAAAGCATAGTCCACCTGTGCGATAACGCCGGCCTCCCCCATGCCGGTGGCTGCGCTATACATCACATCATCCTCGCCAGTCTTGGTGCCAGCCCCAGGAGCATAAATTTTACGCCGGTAGGTGCTGGTACCCTCCTCCTCTTTTTCGTCTTCGACGTACAAATCCCACAGCTTCGCCACATTGCTGGCCGCATTGGCGTAACTGTCGCCCAACATCAGACCCATCCGCCGCTCACACTCTTCCCGGCCGATGGTGTTATTTTCGTAGGGAATCAGGCACTCCTGCTCCAGCTGCTCAACGAAGGCCCGGGTATTGGCGGCGTTGTTCATGGTGCCATCGGTAAACAGGCCCACTTCCAGGTGTATCTTTGGGGCGGGTGCCTGAGAGGAGTCTGCCTTAGCGTCTTCGGTTGCGGATGCTGCAGACATCAACACGGGAGCCACCAGTGCGGAAGCCCCTAAGGGCAGGCTCAGCCGATGGTCATCCACGCTACCTTGAGCCGCCCGCTCCCGGCGCTGACGCTGCCGGTAGTTCATTGAGAACATGTTCACTTCCAGCGACCCGACACCCCAGGATTCGGATTGGCGCAACTGCTCGCAGGTAATGCCACAGTTGTTCAGCTCTGCTACTGCACACTCAATCTCAGATGGAACGTTCAGCCAACTGCCCTCTATCCGCCACTGGCCACCGGCAGGCAGACTGTTGTCTGGCCGCCAGGTCACCATCGGCGAGAAAGGCTTATTCCACTCCGAACAGACCAACATCAACTCGCCGTCTCTGACCGCCCGATGGACAGTTTCCGCTAGGTTCCGTCGGTCACCAGAGCCATACCTGAACAGCGATTGCATGCTTGAACGAAGATGGTTGTCCTGCTCAACCAGGAGGCGGGCCCTGTCGGCAGCAAAAAAAGGAGTTTCAACAAAGGGAATGTCGAGGACCTTCAATTCTGAAGGCCTGACCAGTTTCACAAAGCTCATCGTCAGCGTCCTTGTTGACGGTAGCAAGCAGGTAAAGTTAGTCGGACAATCCTAGCCGATATTGTGTATTTATGACAAAACCGCACTTTACGGTTTTGTCATAAACTTTTTTTCTAAACTGCCTCGCCCATGACAGCCAATCGACTATGCCAGAGTTTTCCGAGCGCGGGCCACCGCTGCACGTACCTGGTTTGGCGCAGTTCCACCCAGATGATCACGGGCCTGCACGGAACCTTCCAGGGTCAGCACGTCGAACACATCTTCGCCGATCACATCGGAGAACTGTTGAAGTTCCTCCAGCGTCATGTCTGACAGGTCACGACCTTCGGCGACACCGAAAGCAACTGACTTGCCGACAATCTCATGGGCATCACGGAACGGCACGCCTTTCTTGACCAGGTAATCAGCCAGATCCGTGGCGGTGGAGAAGCCCCGCTTGGCGGCTACCCGCATGTTGTCGGCCTTGGCCCTGATGGCCGGGATCATGTCGGCGTAGGCCTTCAGGCAGCCCTTGATGGTATCGACCGTGTCGAACAGCGGCTCTTTGTCTTCCTGATTGTCCTTGTTGTAGGCCAGCGGCTGGCTCTTCATCAGGGTCAGCAGGCTGATCAGATGGCCGTTTACCCGGCCGGTCTTGCCACGCACCAGCTCGGGTACATCCGGGTTTTTCTTCTGGGGCATGATCGAGGAACCGGTGCAGAACCGGTCCGGCAGGTCGATGAAATCGAACTGGGCGGAGGTCCAGAGCACCAACTCTTCACTGAACCGGGACAGGTGGGTCATCAGCAGCGCGGCGAAACTGCAGAATTCAATGGCGAAATCCCGGTCGGAGACCGAATCCAGGCTGTTTTCAGTGGGCCGGTCAAAGCCCAGCAGTTCGGCGGTCAGATTGCGGTCAATCGGGTAAGTGGTGCCGGCCAGGGCAGCGGCCCCCAGAGGCATCACGTTCACCCGCTTGCGGCAATCCTGCAGACGATCGGCATCGCGCACCAGCATTTCGTACCAGGCCAGCAAATGGTGGCCAAAGGTAACCGGCTGGGCGGTCTGCAGGTGGGTAAAGCCGGGCATAATGGTGTCTGCCTCGCGCTCGGCCAGGTCCAGCAAGCCAGCCTGCAGGCGCGCCAGTTCCTCGGCAATCACGTCGATTTCATCGCGCAGGTACAGCCGGATATCGGTGGCGACCTGATCATTCCGGCTGCGGCCGGTATGCAGTTTCTTGCCAGTGATGCCGATGCGATCGGTGAGCCGGGCTTCGATGTTCATGTGCACATCTTCCAGGCTGACGGACCATTCGAAGCGCCCGGCTTCGATGTCTTCCTTCACGCCCTTCAGGCCGTCGATGATCTGGTCGCGCTCGGCGTCCGTCAGCACACCCACCTTCGCCAACATGGTGGCATGGGCGATGGAGCCGGTAATATCATGATGATACAGGCGCTGGTCGAAGCCCACCGAGGCGGTGAAGCGTTCAACAAAGGCATCGGTAGGCTCGCTGAAGCGGCCACCCCAGGGTTTTTCGGAGGATGTGGTCTGGTCAGACTTTTTCTGATCCGTCATGGTCTATCTTTCCTGCTGACAGCCCGGCATCATCATGCCGGCAATGGATAAGTTAAAAGTTGCGGCAGTATAGCATTCCGGCCCCGGTTAAGGAGACTCCCCTGAAACCCGACAAAGGCATGAACCACAAGGACACCGACAGCTTCTACGTGCCCGATCTGTGTCGCGTGCGGGCTGTGTTCATGCTACTGATTACCAGCGAACTTCTGGTTCTGGTGCTGGCCATCCTGCAGGCACAGAATAGCTGGATCGACTGGAACTACTTCGGTCTGCTGTCCCTGTTCGTGCAATGGACCACCCTCACCAGCGCCGCACTGATCTGTCTGTTGCGCCCCCGCCTGGCTCGTTTGAGCAACAGCCGCGCCACACTGACCATCGTCACCATTGTCTTGCTGGACGTACTGGCATTCAGCCTGTTTGCCGACAGCGTATTGCACCCGCAGCCAGGCGTGGCACTCTGGCACGGCATTGCCAAAAAGCTGTTACTGGCATTGCTGATCGTCCTGATGGTGCTGCGTTATTTTTACCTTCAGCACCAGTGGCAGCAACAGCGAGAGGCGGAAATGCAGGCCCGGCTGACCTCCTTGCAGGCCCGGATCCAGCCACACTTTCTGTTTAACAGCATGAACACCATTGCCAGCCTGATTGCCTCCAATCCGGAGCAGGCGGAAGAAGCGGTGCTGGATCTGTCGGAACTGTTCCGGGCCAGCCTGCGCACCGACGACCAGCTTATTCCCCTGAACCGTGAGCTGGAACTGTGCCAGCGTTACCTGGCGATTGAGTCTCTGAGACTGGGGGAACGCCTGCAGCTGGAGTGGGATATTCAACCCGGGCTTGGGCAACAGGTAATACCACCCCTGACACTGCAGCCGCTGGTGGAAAATGCCATCTATCACGGCATCCAGCCGCGGCCGGAAGGCGGTGTCGTCCGGGTCGAAGTATCGGCCAAGGATCACTTTGTCTACCTTCTGGTGCAGAATCCCGCGCCGGAATCTACGGAACGCCAGCATCAGGGCAACCGGGTCGCGCTGAGTAACACCCAGGCCAGACTACAGGCACTGTTTGGCGAACCGGCCGTGCTCAAACACAGTCGCCAGGGCAATACCTACACCGTCACCCTTCGCCTGCCCCGGCGCAGCATCAACACCAGCAACCGTCAGTCACGAAACAGGCCATGAATACCGAAGACAGCAAACGCGTACTGATTGCCGATGACGAACCCCTCGCCCGCCAGCGCATTCAGCGCCTGCTGGAAGCCCTGCCGGATTACCGGGTTTGTGGCGAAGCGGTGGATGGCAACGACACCTTGCGCAAAGTGGCCGAACTGGAACCGGATATCCTGCTGCTGGACATCCGTATGCCCGGCATGGATGGCATGGAAGCAGCCGACCAGCTCAGCAATCTCCACAATCCGCCCGCAGTGATTTTTTGTACCGCCTATGACCACTATGCCATCCAGGCGTTCGAGGTTCGCGCCGTCGCCTATCTGCTCAAACCGGTCCGGCGTGAGGCGCTGGCCGATGCTCTGGCCCGGGCCGGCAAGCTGAACCGGGTACAGAGGCAAGCCCTGGCGCAAAGTACCGATGCCGGTAACGACCAACTGGCGGTGCGCACGCACCGAGGTACCGAACTGATCGACCTGGCAGATCTGTACTACTGTGAGGCCGACCAGAAGTACGTGACTCTGCACCACAGCCACGGCGAGACAGTGTGCGACTACACCCTGAAAGAACTGGAGCAGGCTTACCCGGATCACCTTCTGCGCATCCACCGACACACACTGGTTGGCGTGCGCTTTATCCAGGGGCTGCGGCGGTCGTCCGATGGCCAGAATCAGCTGGCACTGAAAGGCAATGCCACCCTGCTGCCGGTCAGCCGCCGCCATGCCAGCACGGTCCGCCAATGGTTACACGAACACCAACCCTCCCCCTGAGGGGGTAGGCGGGGGTTCACCGCGGGACTTTTTTTCTGCCACAAGGTAACCTTGGGGCACATTTTCCCGAACGACAGTGAGTGACATGTCCAAACGTACCCTTCGCATTGCAACCCGCAGCAGCGCACTGGCGCTGTGGCAGGCGGAATTCATCAAGGCCGAGCTGGAAAGGCTGCATGACAACGTTGACGTTGAACTGATCAAGATCAAGACCCAGGGCGACAAGATCCTGGACGTCCCCCTGGCCAAGATCGGCGGCAAGGGCCTGTTCGTGAAGGAGCTCGAAGAAGCCATGCTGGACGGCCGTGCCGATCTGGCCGTGCATTCCATGAAAGACGTGCCCATGGAATTCCCCGAGGGCCTGGGGCTGGTCGCCATTTGCGAGCGTGAAGACCCCACCGATGCCTTCGTCAGCAATCAGTATGAACACATCGACCAGCTGCCTGAGGGCGCGGTAGTAGGCACCGCCAGCCTGCGTCGGGAAGCCCAGCTGCGGGCCAACCGCCCGGATCTTCAGATCAAGGTACTGCGTGGCAACGTGAATACCCGGTTGGCGAAACTCGATGCCGGTGAATACGACGCCATTGTACTGGCCAGCTCCGGCCTGAAGCGTCTCGGCTTCCACGACCGTATCCGTTACTGTCTGCCAGACACGTTTTCCCTGCCAGCCGTTGGCCAGGGTGCTTTGGGCATCGAATGCCGGGTCGGTGACACGGAACTTCTGGAGCTGATTGACCCGCTCAATCACACCGACACCTGGGACCGCGTCAGCGCTGAGCGGGCGCTGAACCGTCGCCTTGAAGGCGGTTGCCAGGTGCCCATTGCCGCCTATGCCCTGCTGGAAGACGATAACACCCTGTGGCTGCGGGGCCTGGTTGGCGCAGTCGATGGTACCCAGATTTTTCGGGTGGAAGGCCGTGCCCCGCGCGCCGAAGGTGAACGCCTGGGCCGTGAACTGGCAGAACAGCTGCTGTCCATGGGGGCCGACAAGGTGCTGGCTGAAATCTATGGCCACACCCCACGCTGAGTTTCAGCAACCGTCTGAACTCCAGGGCCGGCGTGTATTGATCTGCCGGCCCGAGCCCGAAGCCAGCCGCCTCGCCGAGGCCTTTCGCAAGGCCGGTGCCGATGCCCGGGTGATGCCGATGATGGCGCGCGAGCCTTTACCGGAAACACCGGAGCAGCGCGGCATCCTGCAGCAGCTGGACAACTTTTCCCACATCATCGCGGTCAGCCCCTATGCCGCCCGCCGGCTGATGGAGGAAATCGACCACTGGTGGCCTCAACTTCCCGCCGGCCTGCAATGGTACGGCGTGGGAGCCGGCACCGCCGCGGTTTTTCGCGAACATGGCCTGAAACCGAGAATGCCTGCCGAAGGCTGGACCAGCGAGGCGTTGCTGGCGCTGCCATCACTGCAGAGCATTGACGGAGAGAAAGTGCTGCTGGCTCGGGGCGAGCATGGCCGGGAACTGATTCGTGAGACCCTGGCGCAACGGGGCGCACGGATTACCGCCCTGCCCCTGTACCGGCGCGTGCTGCCGTACTATTCTGCAAAACAGGTGAAGGCTCTGGTTGCCGACTTCCACCCCGAGGTGGTGATTGCGCTTTCCGGCGAAACCCTGAACAATCTGGTGGAGCTGGGCCACAGATACCAATTGGCTCTGACGCCCGACATAATCGTAGTACCTGCGGAGCGTGTAGCGGAACAGGCGCGCGCGCTGGGCTTCCGCAAGCCACTGGTGCCCGGTAGCCTGAACGATGACGACCTGGTCATCAGTGTTGCTTCCTGCCTGTCGCAGGAGGCCGGTGACAACGGATAACCAAGTAAGGATGCCCGTGACTGAAACAACAAAACAACTCCCCGCTCCCGTACAACCCGCCAGGCCAGAACGCCCACGCTTGTGGCCAGTGTGGATTGTGGCGGTTCTCGCGCTGATTCTGGCGATTGCCCTTGGGCTCTGGAACTGGCAACAGTGGCAGAAGCACCAGGCCACCCTGCAGGTGGTTCAGGACCTCCGGCAGGATACCAACCAGCTGGAAAGCCTTTACGGCAACCGCGGCAGCGAACAGAGCGAGCGGCTTCAGGCACTGGAAAACCGCGTGGCGGAACAGCGGGAGCTGATTGCCACCCAGCAACGCCAGATCGATCACACCGCCCGCGAATTGCTGGAAGCCGGCAACCGCACCCGCACCGACTGGCTGCTGGCGGAAGCCGAATATCTGCTGCGTATTGCCAACCAGCGCCTGCTGATTGAAAAAGACATCCGCGGTTCACTGTCCGCCCTGGAATCGGCCGACGAGGTGTTGCGGGAATCCGACGATATCGGGGTTTATCCGGTACGCCAGCAACTGGCACGGGAAATCCAGTCCTTGAGAGGCATTCAGGGTGTCGACCGCACCGGGCTATACCTGAGACTGGAGGCTGCCATCGCCAGCGTCAACGATCTCACCGACCAGGCCCTGATCAGTGATCAGGCGCCGGGATTCGACATGGTCGAAGACCAGAATGCGCCGTCTGACGGCAGCAACATGTTCACCAGAGGCTGGAACCGGTTCCTGGGCACCCTCAAGGAAGTCGTTGTGATCCGCCGGATGGACGAACCGGTAAAACCCCTGTTGTCTCCGGACCAGAGCGCCTGGGCCCGTCTCAACCTGCAACTGATGCTGGAAGAAGCTGAAATGGCGGTCTTGCGGGGCAATCAGCCACTGTATGAACGCGCTCTGAACAAGGCCATCACCACCATCAACGACTGGTATGACGGCACCAACCCGGCCATTCGCGGGCTCAACGAGACCCTGAACGAACTGGCCGAGCGCAACGTAGACCCCGAACTGCCGGATATCAGCCAGTCCCTGAGCCTGCTGAAGGAGCGGTTGGCGGGGCGCCTGGCCACAGGCGACAACGATGCCGACAGCAAGGCGGCCAACGGGGGCGATGAGTCATGATCCGCGTATTGCTGATCCTGCTGCTTGCCCTTCTGGTGGGCACCGGGCTTTCCCTGGGGTTGACCTACGACCTGGGCTATATCCGCATCAGCCTGGGCAACTACCTGATTGAAACCAATTTCTGGGTCGGGTTGGGGCTGATTCTGGTGATCATCCTGCTGACCGTCACCCTCATCAACACGGTGCGCCGCTTCCGCCAGGGCACCGGTGTGATGGCGGGTTGGATTGCCCGCGGTAATGAGCGCCGGGCCCGGCGCCGGACCACACGAGGCCTCCTGGCTCTGGCCGAAGGCAACTGGCCCCGCGCCCGCAAACTGCTGACCAGCTCCGCCAGCCATGCCGATACCCCCCTGATCAACTATCTCGCGGCGGCCCAGGCCGCGTTCGAGTCCGGCGACCATGAAGCGGTCGATGAACTGCTGCGCAAGGCCTTTGAAAGCACACCTGGCTCCAGCATGGCGGTGGGGTTGACCCAGGCCCAGCTGCAACTGGCCGGCAACCGGCCCGAGCAGGCTTTGGCGACCCTGCTGCGCCTACGCAAGGAATCTCCACATCACCCGTTTGTCCTCAAGCTGCTGAAGAACGCCTATCTGCGTCTGGAGGACTGGCGCGAGCTGTCCCGTCTTATTCCGGAACTGCGCAAGCGCAGCGTGGTGCCAGAGAGCGAACTGAACGAGCTGGAACGTCAGGTCTGGCAAAACCTGCTGGAACAGGCCGCCGAGGAATGCCAACGCAGCCGCAAGGAAAACCCCGAAGCCAGCCTGGAACCGCTGACTCGCCTGTGGGACGAACTGCCGGGCTTTGTGCGCCGGGATGAGTACACCATCCGCGACTACGCCCGACTGCTGGCGGGACTGGGTGATGAGGCCCAGGCAGAAACGCTGCTGAGAAAGGTACTGCGTAACCACTGGAGCGACGAGCTGATCAACCTGTATGGCCGGATTCAGGGTCAGGATCCGGAGGAACAGCTATTGATTGCCGAACAGTGGCTGAAACATCGCACCAACAACCCCGAGCTGTTGCTGGCACTGGGCCGGCTCAGCCTGCGTAATGAGCTGTGGGGAAAAGCACGGGAGTACTTTGAAACCAGTCTGAAATTACGCCGTAATCGTGAAACCCTCGCGGAGCTGAGCCGGCTGAATGCCCATATGGGCGAGGAAGAAGCCAGCATCAAGCTGCTGATGCAGGGGCTGGAAACCGACCATGGCCTGCCCGACCTGCCCATGCCCCGGGCCTGAGACTTCGCAGTCTTTGATTCAGACAAACAACAAGGGCCGGCAAATTGCCGGCCCTTGTTGATAGCGCCCACTGAAACTGTCAGCTGCGGGGAGCATACTCCAGAACATCCGAGAAAAAGGCCTGCTCCGGAAGGCCAGCCTCCACCAGCGCATCCATCAGGGTATACACCATGGTGGGCGAGCCACTGGCATGAACTTCCACGTCCTGCCAATCGAACCCTGAAGCCAGCACAGCCCTGACCAGTTGGTCGTGGTGACCGCCCCAGTCATTGTCTTCATCGTCTCCCACCACCGGCAAAAAGCTGAACGGCGCCCACTCCTCCTGCCACTGCTGCGCGAGAGAACGCAGGTACATGTCCTCGTGCTTGCGCACGCCCCAGAACAGTTTGACTGGCTTCTGGTAACGGGTTTCCCGCAGGTAATCCACCAGGCTTTTCATCTGAGCAAAACCGGTACCCGCCGCCACCAGCAGCAGGGGTTTGTCCGGCATACTGGCCAGGCAGGCCTTGCCATGGGGCAGTTCCACCGTCACATCCTGGCCGGAAGTCAGCACATCGATGACTTTCTGGGCCGAGATCCAGTCGGGCGAAGCCTGGATGTGCAGTTCGATCTGCTCTGCTGAGGGGCTGCTGGCAATCGAGAAATAGCAGGGGTCAGCTCCGGGCAGAATCACCGACAGATACTGCCCGGCATGGAAAGCCACATCCCTCCGCCGGGGAAGCTGCAAGGCCACCCGGTACACATCGTGACTGATGGAACGTACGTCGATTACCTTCGCCTGGTACTGGCGGGGCTGGTAATTTCCTGATGCCATAACGGCGGGTATCTCCAGTTCAAGGTCGGCGAGCGGCCGTGTCCGACACATCATCAGTGGCTCGCCAACCGCGATAGAATGTTGATTTCGGGTATTCAGCGCCCGACCTTTCAGCAACCGGGCCTCACAGATTTCGCACACGCCGTTTCGGCAGGCTGCCGGCACCCGTATTCCGGCTGCGGTCGCTGCAGACAACAGGTCTTCAGCCTGATCCGCACCATAACCAAGCCCCGATGGCTGCAGGCGTATCCGAAACACTCTCTGCCCCCTTGTCAGTCGGGGCGGGCACCGGGAATTTCAATCCCCAGGCTGTCCCAGATGTCATCCACCCGCTGTTTAACCTCATCGGTCATGGCGATGGCAGTGCCCCACTCCCGGTCGGTCTCTCCGGGCCACTTGTTGGTGGCGTCCATCCCCATCTTCGAGCCGAGCCCAGACACCGGCGAGGCAAAGTCCAGATAGTCAATCGGGGTGTTTTCCACCAGGGTGGTGTCCCGGGCCGGATCCATCCGCGTAGTAATGGCCCAGATCACGTCTTCCCAGTTACGGGCATTGACGTCGTCATCGGTGACAATCACAAACTTGGTGTACATGAATTGCCGCAGAAATGACCATACCCCCATCATCACCCGTTTGGCATGGCCGGGATACTGCTTCTTCATGGTGACGACGGCAAGCCGGTAGGAACAGCCTTCCGGCGGCAGATAGAAATCGACAATTTCCGGAAACTGCTTCTGCAGGATTGGAATGAACACCTCGTTCAGCGCCACTCCGAGAATCGCCGGCTCGTCCGGTGGCCGGCCAGTATAGGTGCTGTGATAGATCGGATCCCGGCGGTGGGTAATGCGTTCCACGGTAAACACCGGGAACTGATCCACTTCGTTGTAATACCCGGTGTGATCACCAAACGGCCCTTCCGGCGCCATATCGTCCGGGTAGATAAAGCCTTCCAGTACAATCTCGGCACTGGCCGGTACCTGAAGATCGCTCAGGCCCGCATTCACCAGTTCCGTTCGACTCCCTCGCAGCAATCCTGCAAAAGCATATTCAGACAGCGTATCCGGCACCGGGGTAACGGCACCCAGAATGGTGGCCGGATCAGCACCCAGTGCGACCGCAACCGGATAGGGCTTGTCCGGGTTGGCCTTACGGAACTCCTGGTAATCCAGGGCGCCCCCCCGATGGCTGAGCCAGCGCATAATCAGACGGTTACGACCAATCACCTGCTGCCGGTAGATACCCAGGTTCTGACGTTCCTTGTTGGGGCCACGGGTAATCACCAGCGGCCAGGTCACCAGAGGACCGGCGTCACCCGGCCAGCAGTGCTGGACCGGTATCTGGTACAGATCCACCTTGTCTTTTTCAATCACTACATCCTGGCAGGGTGCCGAGCGCAACACCTTGGGGCTCATGCGCATGACCTGCCGGAATAATGGCAGTTTTTCAATGGCGTCCTTGAAGCCCTTGGGGGGATCCGGCTCTTTCAGAAACGCCAGCAGCTTGCCAATCTCCCGCAACGCTGCCACATCGTCCTGCCCCATGCCCAGTGCCACCCGTTTCGGTGTTCCGAACAGGTTGGCCAACACCGGCATATCGTAGCCTTTCGGATTCTCGAACAACAACGCCGGACCACCGGCACGCAGGGTGCGGTCGCAGATTTCGGTCATTTCCAGGTGGGGGTCAACTTCGGCAGTAATGCGCTTGAGCTCACCCAGCTTTTCCAGCTGGCTGACAAAGTCCCGAAGGTCGTTGTATTTCATGGTGTGCTCCGTTTCTGGTCTACGGTACTACGGAGTTTTTTCTGGTCTGGATTCAGACCTGAGTTCAGGTATTGGCCTGAGCAGCTTGAATGCTGGGGAGGGAATCCGCCCCGACCAGCCGGACATTCCATAAGAATGCCCGCCGGTCGGAAATCGGAGTCAGTATCACCGACGCTTCATGGACTGGAAGAACTCGTCGTTGGTCTTGGTGTCCCTGAGTTTATCCAGCAGGAACTCGATGGCGGCGGTATCGTCGTCCATGGAGTGCAGTAGTTTGCGCAGAATCCACACACGCTGGATGTCGGCTTCGGACATCAACAGGTCTTCGCGGCGAGTGCCGGAGCTGCGGATGTTGATGGCCGGGTATGTCCGTTTTTCGGCAATCTTGCGATCCAGATGGATCTCCATGTTGCCGGTGCCCTTGAACTCCTCGTAGATCACCTCGTCCATCTTGGAACCGGTATTCACCAGCGCGGTCGCAAGAATGGTCAGGCTGCCACCTTCTTCCACATTACGGGCAGCACCGAAGAAACGCTTGGGCTTTTCCAGGGCGTGGGCATCAACACCACCGGTCAACACCTTACCGGAGGAAGGAATGACCGTATTGTAGGCACGGGCCAGACGGGTTATGGAGTCCAGCAGAATAACCACATCTTTCTTGTGCTCGACCAGGCGCTTGGCCTTTTCGATCACCATCTCGGCCACCTGCACGTGACGGGCCGGCGGCTCGTCAAAAGTGGAGGCGATGACTTCGCCGCGCACAGTGCGCTGCATCTCGGTCACTTCCTCTGGCCGCTCGTCAATCAGCAGAACCATTACATGGCACTCTGGATTGTTACGGGTGATGGACTGGGCAATGCTCTGCATCAGCAGCGTCTTACCGGCCTTGGGCGGGGATACGATCAGGCCTCGCTGCCCCTTACCAATGGGCGCCACCAGGTCCAGAACCCGTGAGGAGAGATCCTCAGTGCTGCCGTTACCAGCTTCAAGCGTCAGACGCTCATCCGGGAACAGCGGCGTCAGGTTCTCGAACAGAATCTTGTTGCGGGCGTTATCCGGCTTGTCAAAGTTGATCTCGTTGACTTTCAGCAGGGCAAAGTAACGCTCACCGTCTTTCGGGGGCCGGATCTTGCCCGAGATGGTGTCACCGGTGCGCAGGTTGAACCGGCGGATCTGGCTGGGGGAAACGTAAATATCGTCCGGCCCGGCCAGGTATGAGGCATCGGCGGAGCGGAGGAAGCCGAAACCATCCTGCAGAATCTCCAGTACACCGTCACCGTATATGTCTTCGCCGCTTTTGGCGTGTTTTTTCAGGATGGTGAAGATCACATCCTGTTTGCGCGAACGAGCCAGGTTGTCGAGGCCCATTTCTTGCGCGATATCGAGCAATTCGGGCACGGATTTCTGCTTGAGTTCAGTAAGATTCATAGTTTGTTGGATTTTCAGGAATGGAAGTAAACGACTGTTGGAATGACAGGGGCGCCCCTGAACGTGTTGATCGAATCAAAAATGAAACAAAGGTGCTGGCAGATGGAGCAACCGGTGTAGATGGAAGCCGGATATTAAATGCCGAAGCCAGAGAGTGGGAACAACTGTTCGCCGGGCAACGGCATCATCGGCCACCTTTAGCGCGAATGTCAAGCCCCTGAACAAAATTAAGCCGGTTTTTGGCATGGGGTTCACTCGTTCTGGGGCTCCCTCTGATGGGTTACTCCCTTCCCAACCACGCAGCAGATCAGGATACTGAGCCTATGATTGATGACAGACTTCCGGAGCCTACCCCATGAGCAGTGATCGCACCAGCGAACTGAAGCCCCTGAACATCGCCCTTCTGACCGTCTCGGACACCCGAGGCCCGGATGAAGACACGTCTGGCCAGTTTCTTGAGGACAGTGTTGTCGAGGCCGGTCACCGGCTGGTGGCCCGCCGCATCCTGCCGGATGACATCTACCTGGTCCGGGCCCTGATGTCACAATGGATTGCTGATCCGGAGATTCACGCCGCCATTATTACCGGCGGCACCGGCTTCCACGAACGTGACAGTACGCCGGAGGCGGTAGCGCCCCTGCTGGATAAAACCATCGACGGATTTGGTGAGGAGTTCCGGCGACTGTCCGCGTCTGAAATCGGCACCTCCACCATCCAGTCCCGGGCCTTTGGCGGCCTGGCCAACCATACGGTTATTTTCTGCCTGCCCGGCTCAACCGGGGCTTGCCGAACCGGCTGGAACGGCATTCTAGCAACCCAACTGGACAGTCGCCATGGCCCCTGTAACTTCTCTGCTCTGGCCCTGCGCAAGCCGGACCGCCCCTACCAGCGGGTTCAGGAAGTGATTGGCCAGCGTGCCGAGCGATAAACAGGAGGACACATGGTGGCTAACGATCTGACATCGGTTGACGATGCACTGCAACATATTCTTGACCGGGCGCCGGCCATCACCCGGACCGAAGCCGTTGCCTTAACGGACAGCCTCGGCCGGGTTCTGGCGGAGAACCAGTATGTTCCCGCGGATGTGCCGCCAGCGGATAACAGCGCCGTGGACGGCTATGCGGTATGTCTGGCCGATGTCGCCGCCGGCAAACCGATGTCCGTATCCGCCAGAATCCCGGCCGGCGTTGCCCCCGGAACACTGGCACCCGGCACAGCGGCACGGATTTTTACCGGCTCCGAGATTCCCGAAGGGGCCGATGCGGTCGTGATGCAGGAACGGGTGGAACGCACCGACGACATGATTCTGATCCAGGCCGAGGTTTCAGAGGGCCAGAACATTCGCAGGCAGGGCCAGGATCTTGCCCGGGGCGATCTGGCGCTGGCGAAGGGCAAGCGCATTCGCCCCCAGGAAATGGGCCTGCTGGCCTCCATGGGAATCAGCCAGGTTCCGGTCATGGGCCGGCTAAGAGTCGCGGTATTGACCACCGGTGATGAACTGGTGGAGCCGGGCCAGCCACTTGATTCTGGCCAGATATACAACACCAACCGATTTACCCTCATGGGCCTGTTGGCCGAGGCTGGCTGCGAGCTGGTTCTGTGCGAAACCCTTGAAGATACCCGGGAAGCCACCCGCAGCACGCTCGAGTCTGCTGCTGCCAAGGCCGACCTGATCATCACCAGCGGCGGCGTATCGGTCGGTGAGGAGGACCACGTTCGCGCGGTACTGGAGAAATCCGGCAAGCTGTCACTTTGGCGCATGGCAATCAAGCCCGGCAAACCACTGGCGTTTGGCGAAGTGGCAGGCATACCGGTACTCGGTTTGCCGGGCAATCCGGCAGCGGTCCTGGTCACTTTTCTGGTGGTGGCGATGCCTTACATTCGCAAACGCCAGGGCCGGCAGGACCTCCTTCCCGTGGGCGAATCTCTGCCCGCTGGGTTTGACGTAACCTCCACATCTGTCCGCCGCGAGTTTGTACGGGCCCGGAAGCAGGGTTCAGCAGCGGGTCTGGAGGTTGTCGCCTACCCCAACCAGAGCTCCGGCGTCCTGAGTTCCGCCTGTTGGGGCGACGGCCTGGCTGTAGTGCCGGAACATACGGCAATCCGCGCCGGCGATTTAATTACATACTATCCGTTCACCGAATTACTGAGTTAACGATGACAGAACTAACACTGACCGTGCGTTTTTTCGCGCGACTGCGAGAAGAGCTGGGTACCGAAAGCCTGACCCTGCCGGCCTCCGAGCACCACACGGTGGCGGACCTGCTTGCCGACCTGACCAGCCGGGGCGGCGCCTGGGCCCAGCTGACCGGTGGCCAACCGGTGATGGTGGCCATCAATCAGTCCATGGCAAAGCCGTCCAGCCCGGTACAGCCAGGGGATGAGGTAGCCTTTTTCCCACCGGTCACCGGAGGTTGAGATGATTTCAATCCAGACCGACGATTTCGATGCGGGTGCAGAATATGAGGCGCTTCGCGGGACCGGACCGGGCACCGGGGCCATTGTGACCTTCTCGGGTCTGGTGAGGGATTCCGGGGATCTGTCCGGGGTGACGGGGCTGTTTCTGGAGCATTATCCGGGGATGACCGAGCAGGTGATTCAGGGGCTGATTGATGAGGCGGGCCGGCGCTGGGATGTGCAGCGGGCCCGGGTGATTCACCGGATCGGACGCTTGGCGCTGGCCGACCAGATTGTATTTGTGGGGGTGTGCAGTGCCCACCGGGGCGATGCGTTTGCGGCCTGCGAGTTCATTATGGATGCTTTGAAGACGTCGGCGCCGTTCTGGAAGAAGGAGATTACCCGCGAGGGTGAGCATTGGGTGGAGCAGAAAGAGTCTGATGTTGCCCGGAGTCGGAACTGGGAGTGAGGCGCTTATTGGAGTTTGCCGCCCGGCCACTGGTCTGGTGGGGTCTCCGAAAACCGCTGTGAATACGTCCCTGTACGCTTGCTCTCCGCCATCCATGGCTCCGAGCATTTTCGGAGACCCCACCAGACCAGCGCCCTACGTATGCAGTCAGTTGATCCTGCAGCGATCGGCTTAGCGTTCCAAATCCCTAAAATTGTTGCGATTCTTGAACACTTCGTCAGTTTCAGGACAATCTACCGCCACCGCCCCCACCGATTCGGCAAATCCCATCACCCGGCGGTTGTCCGACGCCAGCCAGCGGTCAAGTTCCACCATTACATTTACCGGATACACACCGTGCAACGGGTGCAGGCGGCCGTTGTGTTCGGCAATAGCCGGGCGGTCGGGTTGGGTTTGCCAGGCGGTGACCAGCGCGCTGAGGGTTGCCGTGGTGATTCCCGGGGTATCACAGGGGCAGACCAGCACAGCTTCGGCGCCCTGGACTTCCGCGGCTTTCAGGCCCGTGAGCAGGCCGGCCAGAGGGCCCTGGTCGCGTAGTTCAGGAGGATCCTGAAGGATACGGCCGGGAGCCAGGCGTTCGTAGTCCGGCAGCGAGCGGTTGGCGCTGACGAAGACGGCCGGGGTGATGGTCCTAAGGGCCTTCAGCACCCATTCGGCCATGGCTTTGCCTTGCCAGGGTACGAGGCCTTTGTCCTGGCCGCCCATGCGGGTGCCTTTGCCGCCTGCCAGGAGCAGGCCGATGATTCTGTCGGGTCGGGTCATGGCATAAAAAAACCGCCCGTGAAGCGTTGTTCAGGGGCGGTTTCCTTCAACAGCGGATCAGAGGTTGCTGTCGAGGAAGGCAGCCAGCTGCGATTTGGACAGCGCGCCTACTTTGGTGGCATCCACGTTGCCGTTCTTGAACAGCATCAGGGTCGGGATACCACGGATGTTGAACTTGGGCGGGGTCTGTTCGTTTTCGTCGATGTTGAGTTTGCAGACCTTAAGCTTGCCTTCGTATTCGTCAGCGATTTCTTCCAGAACCGGAGCAATCATTTTGCACGGGCCACACCACTCGGCCCAGTAGTCTACCAGTACCGGAACGTCGGACTTCAGTACATCCTGCTCGAAGGAAGCGTCGGTGACATTAACGATATTTCCGCTCATTACCTTTTCCTGATTCAGGCGCTCCGGGGCTTGGATTCCGGCCCTTCGGGAGTCGCTGTTGACTGTAGTGGACGGTGTTCTCTTTACGGACCGGCCGCCCACCCGGATTAAGACAGACTATTACTTTACGCGATTGCCGGCCCTGATGTGAAGCCGGTTGTATCTACCCTCGGGTTGATCCGTGTCAGTAATGTCCGCAGCGAGTTACTGACACGGCCGGGAAGTTTCACTTATAGTACGGCCAAGTTCATATCACACAGGACGCCTATCAACGTGACGGCCGCATCCCCTGCCGAGAAGCCTGAAACCTCCCCGGACATGCTGGCAGCCATCGATATGGGCTCCAACAGTTTTCATATGGTCGTCGCCCGTCTGGTGCATGGCGAAATCCGCACAGTTGAGAAGATGGGCGAGAAAGTCCAGCTTGGCGCGGGGCTGGATCAGTATAATCGGCTGACCGAAGAAACCCAGCAGCGGGCCCTCGAATGTCTGAGCCGGTTTGCCCAGCGCCTTCAGGGCATGCCCCGGGAAGCAGTCCAGATCGTCGGCACCAATGCCCTCCGGGTCGCCCGCAATGCTCACGATTTCATTGCCCGTGCCGAGGAAGTGCTGGGCTATCCGGTAGAAATCATCGCCGGGCGTGAGGAAGCGCGGTTAATCTATCTCGGTGTCTCCCATACCCTGTCGGACGATTCCGGTCGGCGGCTGGTGATTGATATTGGCGGCGGCAGCACGGAATTCATCATCGGGCAGCGTTTCGAACCCCAGGAGCTGGAAAGCCTGCACATGGGGTGCGTGTCGTTCCGCAACCGCTACTTTCCCGATGGCAAGATTACCCGGCGCCAGATGGACAAGGCCATTACCCATGCCGAGCAGGAACTGTTGAATATCCGGCAGCACTATCGCTCGGTGGGCTGGCAGAGCGCGGTGGGCTCTTCCGGCTCGATCAAGGCGATTGCCAACGTGCTGGCAACCCTTAAGATTACCGACGGCTCCATTAACCGCGACGGCATGGAAGAGCTGCGCAAGCGCCTGGTGAGCATGGGCAAGGTGGAGAAACTGGCCGAACTGGGGGTAAGGGAAGATCGCCAGAGCATTTTCCCGGCCGGCTTTGCCATTCTGATGGCGGCGTTCCGTTCACTCGACATCCAGACCATGACCTTTGCCGACGGCGCCCTGCGTGAAGGCCTGCTGTACGACATTGTCGGACGCATCCAGCACGAGGACGTTCGTGAACGTACGATTGCGGCGCTGCAGGAGCGTTACCACGTAGACCAGGCTCACGGCGCAGCGGTCGAGAAAACCGCGATTGCCGCCTGGGAACAGGTGGCGGGGCAATGGGGCCTGCGCACCGCCGCCGATGAAGACGTGCTGCGCTGGGCCTGCCGGCTGCACGAGATCGGCCTGACCATTTCCCACAGCCAGTACCACAAGCACGGCGCCTACCTGTTGCGTTATTCCGATTTACCCGGCTTCAGTCAGCCGTTCCAGAAGGATCTGGCCACTCTGGTCCGGGGCCATCGCCGGAAGTTCTCGTCGGCGGTTTTCGAGGGTATCGAGCCCGAGGACAAACCCCGCCTGACCTACCTTTGCGTGCTGGTGCGACTGGCGGTGCTGATCCAACACCCACGCAACCTGGAAGCCCCCCCCGCCTTCACCCTTCACGGCCACGATAACCGCCTGGTAGTCGAGTTCCCCGAGGGCTGGCTGGACAACCGCCCGCTGACCCTCGCAGACCTGGAGAACGAACGGGACTATCTGGCACGCCAGGACTTTACCCTGGAGATCTCGGGCCGGTAACACTGGCCGGCCTCAGCCAGCCAGTTCCGCCTCCAGGCTCTCCACAGTTTCGCTCACCTCCAGCCACTCGGCTTCAATGCCTTCCAGCTCGCGCTTGAGCTCTGCCTGCTCCGCCAGCAGTCCCTTGAGCCGAACCTTTTGCTGGTCATCGTAAAGACCTGGGTCGGCAAGATTCTGCTCCACGGTGGCCAGCTGTTGCTGCAACTGTTCCATACGGGCCTCAAGCGTTCCCTGTTTTTTCCGCCACGGGCTGAGTTTCTGTCGCAGTTCAGCTTCCTGGCGCTTGCGGGCCTTGCGTTCGTCCGCCGTCAGGGTCGCGGGTCCGGCGGTATTAACCGACTTTTCCTGCCCCCCGACCACTTCACGCCGGGGTGGCGATTCCTCATCTTTCCGACGTTCCGCCAGCCAGCGTTCGTAATCCTCCAGGTCGCCCTCGTACTCGCCAACAGCGCCGTCGCATACCAACCAGAATTCATCCACCGTGTTGCGCAGCAAGTGGCGGTCGTGGGATACCACCACGATGGCGCCATCGAAGTTCTGGAGCGCCATGGTCAGGGCCTGTCGCATTTCCAGGTCCAGATGGTTCGTGGGCTCATCCAGCAGCAGCAGATTGGGTTTCTGCCAGGCGATAACGGCAAGCGCAACCCGGGCCTTCTCACCGCCCGAAAACGAGCGAATGGGCGCAAGTGCTTCGTCGCCGTGAAAATCGAAGCCGCCCAGGAAGTCCCGGACTTTCTGCTCCGATGCGGTTGGCGCCAGACGCTGCAGATGCAGGAACGGGCTGGCGTCGAGATCCAGGGACTCCAGCTGATGCTGGGCGAAATAGCCGATGGCCAGATGTTCGCCACAGGTGCGCTCACCACTGAGCAGGGTTCCGGTGCCGCGAAGGGCATCCATAAAGGTGGACTTACCGGCCCCGTTCGGCCCCAGCAAACCAACCCGGGTGCCGGGCAACAGGGTGACATTGATGTTCTTCAGAATGGGCACATCCCCATGGCCCGCGACCCCGTGGCGAATGGACAGCAATGGATTGGAGACCTTGTCCGCGACCGGGAACTCGAAACTGAAGGGTGAGTCCACGTGCGCCGGCGCAATCTTTTCCATCCGTTCCAGTGCCTTGACGCGGCTCTGGGCCTGCCGGGCTTTGGTGGCTTTGGCCTTGAAGCGATCAATAAAGCGCTGGATTTCGGCAATTCTGGCTTGCTGGCGTTCGAAACTGGCCTGCTGCTGGGCCAGTCGCTCGGCGCGCTGACGCTCGAAGGCTGAGTAATTTCCCGTATACAGCACCAATTGCTTCTGATCGAAATGCACCAGATGAGTAGCCACCCGGTCCATGAAGTCCCGGTCGTGAGAAATAAACAGCAAGGTACCCGGATACTTTCTGAGCCAGTTCTCCAGCCACAGACAAGCATCCAGGTCCAGGTGGTTGGTGGGCTCATCCAGCAACAGCAGATCGGATGGACGCATCAGTGCCTGGGCCAGGTTCAGTCGAATACGCCAGCCACCGGAAAATGCGGAAACCGGGCGCCCGGCATCGCTGTCGGCGAAGCCCAGGCCCCTGAGCAGTGTCTCTGCCCGGCGCGGTGCGGACCAGGCTTCGTGAATATCCAGCTCCCCGTGCAGACGGGCAATGGCATGGTCATCACCACCCGCTTCCGCCTCGGCCAGCGCCCGCTCCATTCGCCGCAACTCGGTGTCGCCATCCAGCACAAAATCCCGGGCGGATCTGGACGAAGCCGCGACTTCCTGAGCCATATGGGCAATCCGGCAGCCACCGGGCAACGCCACGCTGCCTTGCTCGGGTGCAAGCTGCCCCAGCAAGAGCTGGAAAAGACTGGATTTGCCGGCACCATTGGCACCAACAATGGCAACGCGCTGCCCCGGTTGCACGGTCAGGTTCACGTTTTCTAGCAACCAGACGCCGCCCCGTTGTAAACTGAGATCGGTTATCGTTAACATAGATTTAATCTATCCATGGATTACTGCCAGGGAAGCGCCAACATGACCGTTCAACAAGCGGAGCCGCTGGAACTTCCAGAACACATGGAACCAGACAATCCGTTATGGCGTTATGCCCTAGCCCAATGGCAGGATCCACAGGTGGCTGAGGCCTGTCTTGAGCTGCAATCCGAGGGATGGAGCGTAAGTCGCATCCTCTGTGCCGGCTGGCTCGCCACGCAGGGTCAGTCGTTCTCTGGCGTTGAGGACGCTAAGGTAACAGAGTGGCGAAGCCGTGTAACCGGTTGCCTTCGCTCCGCCCGCAAGTCTGTTCCCCGAGCCAATGATCATGGCGTGGAGCTGCGGGACACTCTGGCCAAGGCAGAGCTGCTGGCCGAACAGCTGGAGCTGGCTCTGATCTGGCAAACGTTGAAAGAATCCGAAGCGGAGCGCGGAAACATGCAGAAATCAGGCACCATCATCGAGCAGAATCTTGTCGCTGCCGCGCCGTCCGACAACATTCCCACGCGGGTAAAATCTCATCTTGAACTTCTGGCCAGCCGGCTTGCAGGCCAGACCACCAGAGGCGGCCCATCATGTTCATGAAATGGCTGATCCGGCTTTCGTTTCCAGCGCTCGGCCTTCTGCTGCTGCTGATTTTCTTCGGCCTCGGCGATCCCGACCAGGTCTCGGAACCGGTGAAAACCGAGCAGGCGACGACGATTCCCTCCTTTGAGGGGTTGCTGCCATCGCCGATTCCCACCGAAGGCCCGGATATCGTTTTCAAGTGGCAGGACACCGATGGCAACTGGCACTATGCCGATCAGCCCCCGGCCCAGGGCCCCTGGAATGCCTTGGCCATTGAGCGCCCAGACCCCGTGCCCCGGAAGCCGCAGACCATCAGCCCGGAAGATGACTGGCAGTCCCCCTACCAGGCCCCCTATTCGCTCAATGGCTCACCCGCCAGCGGTTCCTGACGCGGGTTGCGCATTGCCGCGAAATGAGTCTCTGATTAACACATGTTCAGTGGCATCCCGCTGCTGAACCCGTTACCTTGTTCACTTTCAGAATCCAGGGTCAGAGAGCCCAGAAACACGTGAAAAGGATGAAATGATGAAGAAAACGCTTTTGGCTATCGCCGTTACCGGCCTGATTGCCGGTTGCTCAACAGCTCAGGAGCCGGCAAACGACCCGGCCCTTGAAACCACCCCTGAGAAAGTCAGCTATGGCATGGGATTGGTGCTGGGTGAGCGCATGAGCAATGACTTGCCGGATCTCCAGATGGACCAGTTCCTTCAGGGCATCCAGCATGGCCATGCCGGTGACGAAGACAGCAAGCGACTGACCCGCGAGCAGATCCAGGAAGCGCTGATGGCCTACCAGCAGGAGCTCCAGCAAAAGCAGGAGCAGCAACTGGAAGAACTCGCGCAGAAGAACAAGGATGCCGGCGAGGCTTTCCTGGCAGAAAACGCCGAACGTGAAGGCGTTGAGACCACAGAATCCGGTCTCCAGTACGAAGTGATTGAAGAAGGTAACGGTGAGCGCCCAACCGCCGAAGATCAGGTGGAAGTCCACTACACCGGCGAACTGATCAACGGTGAGGTATTCGACAGCTCCCGTGAGCGCGGGCAAACCGTGACCTTTGGCCTGAACCAGGTGATTCCTGGCTGGACAGAAGGCCTGCAGCTGATGAGCGAAGGTGCTCGTTACAAGCTTTATATCCCGTCTGACCTGGCCTACGGCCCGGGCGGCAACCAGGCTATTGGCCCCAACGAGACCCTGGTATTTGATGTCGAGCTGATCGCCGTGAATCCGGGGCAGGACGACGCTGGTTCAGACGAATAAGCTCTGGCCAGCACTCCGGCAGGCAATAAAAACCGGCGCCATTTCTGTAGCCGGTTTTTTATTGCGGGTAATGCGGTTCCGGGTAGAGGCAATCAGGCCGAAGCCACCTTGCCCGCATGGGCGTTATGCAGATTCTCAATCAGGAAATCTTCCATCTCAAAGCGCGACTCCAGCACTTCTCCAAGCCGTGACAGCTCGTTGAACAATTCCCTGACGTCGACCTCGGACAGCTCCCGGCCATCCAGACGATCATTGAAGTTCAATGCCACTTCCGTGGTTTGCTCGATCCGGGGATAGAGCTTTGCTGCCAGTTCGAGGCCGCCGTCGTTGAACTCACGGGCCTCCTGAATCAGCTGTTCGTAGACTTCAAAGTGACCGGCCGAAACATAATCCACCAGCACTTCGCACAGGCGGACAAATTTTTCGCGGAGGGCATCAGTCTGGGAAAAATCGCTTTCTCCAGACAACTCGCAATACTGAACCAGAAGCTCCTGGCGCTCTTTCAGCCAGCGATCAATCAGCTCGCTGACACCACCCCAACGTTCCCTGGCATTCCGGCAATTCTCCAACATGACGCCTGTCTCCCCTCGGTCAATCCGCCCGTTCTCTGGATCTAGTCTTGATAATTATTATGTGGCATTCAAGTTACCCCATGGTCATGGTCAGCCGCAACTGTTTCAGCTCTGCAACCAGTCCCGGGGAGAATAGCGTCGCAGCATCACAAACAGCCCCAGCACAATCAACAGGCTGAAAAAGACCGCGGTCCATCCGGGGATACTCAGACCGAGAAAACGCCAGACCACTTCGGCGCAATCACCAGTGCCTTTCAATGCGGTTTGCAGCACTTCAAACCAGGGTAGTACCTCGAGCATGTAATCAACCGAAGGGCCACAGGCAGGCACCTGGTCCGCCGGCAGACTCTGTAACCATAGCTGACGCCCCGCCACCGCCAGACCAGCGCCAGCGGCAACAATCAGTAACAGCCCGTAGACCCGGTTGCCGAACCCGCGGGGTCCGTGCAGAAACGCCAACAGACTGACCAGCCCCGCACCCATAAATCCGAAACGCTGCAACCAGCACAACGGGCAGGGCTCCAGACCCATCACGTGCTCCATGTAAAAGGCCACCGCCAGCAACCCGGCGCACACCAGAAATACCAACCCGAATATCCATCTGCTTGTCAAAACGCTACCCCGGAATCATGATGTGGACTGCACAAGCTTCCATGGCCTGATATTCTCAGAGAAAAACCAGCGTGCCATGAAACACTGAACCAATCCTAACCCATGACTAACGCCAAGCCTATGACCATTCTCAGAAAACTGACGCCGGCCCTGTTACTGACCCTGTGCGCACTGATGCCTTCCCTGCCCACCATGGCCGAGGAAGCTGATGAAGAAACCGAAGTGAAGGGGGTAACCGACTATATCGCCATGGAACCGGCATTCGTCACCCATGTCGGCAAACCGGATGCGAAAGTGGCCTATCTCAAAGCCTCCGTAACCATCCGGGCCTCCCGCGAAACCACCCGGCCGGCGGTAGAAGCGCACATGCCCAGGTTACGGCACGAACTGGTGATGCTGTTTGGTGAGCAGACGGATCTTGACCAATTGTCTTCCATGGACGGCCAGCAGGCGCTGCGGGAAGAAGCAACCAAACGGATAAACGGAGTGCTGGAGGAGCAGCAAACCGGTGAGACCATTACCGGAGTGCTGTTTACCGAGTTTGTGGTTCAGCGCTAGTTGCGGCATCCACCGGGCGGTGGCACCGGATCAGGCGATGCGTGAGAACAGATCGTCATCCTGTTGCGGGCGCTGTTTCCGGACCTGACCGGCATCGTCCCAACCGGCTTCCCAGGCGGCAATAATGACCTCACCGCGGTAAGGGCAGCGGGTTTTGTCCATGCCCATCTCGCCAGCCATGTATCCCTGCCGGTAGGCCTTGTTCAATGCTTCTACATCCCAGCCGAGCTTGATATCCGTTGCCATGGGCCACCTCCTTACCTGATGTAATAGAAAGTAACAGCAGGTAACAGATCCAGCAAACCGGACAACCGGTTCTGTGCGTCACGTCCCTTTCCGGACGTGACGCAAGCGGCGTCAGGATTTCAGGTAGGCTTCCAGAAACTCCGGAAATGACTGGCTGTCCGCAGCTTCCTGCTCTTTCTGCTCGACCAGGGACTGCGCACTCATGGCACGGAAGTCCGCCAACACCTCGGGTGCCAGTGGCTCCGACTTCAGAGTTTGCTGGTGTTCACGGGATATCGCCTGTACCCAGTCGCGGTGGCCCAGGCCTGACTGCCCCATGGCCTCAAGCACTCGAGCAGAAGGCACCGCCCAATCATTGCCCTCCAGCTTCGACCGTTGAGCCGTCAGAGCCGACCTGTAAGTATCGCTATCATTCCAGCCATCCAGCAGCTCTGCCAGGGGCTGCAAGCGCTCCAGCCATTCAACGGCGGCCTCGCCCACAGGCACTCGCTGCCCTCCCCGGCACAGACTGAGTGAATGCAAGCGACCGCTGGCGACCACGTCCTTGTAGTTGTCATCAAGCCGTTCGCACTCATCGTCTTCAATACGGGGAGAATCGGTAAGCAGGCAATCCAGCAGGAACAGATCGAGGAAGTCGATCTGCTCGCGGTTCACGCCCACCGGCGAGAATGGATCCAGGTCCAGACAACGCACCTCAATGTATTCCACACCCCGGGCATCCAGAGCCTGGATCGGTTTTTCTCCCCTCTCGGTGGTACGCTTGGGACGTACCGCGCTGTAGTACTCGTTTTCAATCTGAAGCACATTGGTATTGATCTGGACAAACTCGCCATTGCGCCGGGTGCCAATGGCTTCATACGCTGGCCAGTTGGTGTGGATGGCGCGATCCAGTGTCCGGGTATAAGTGCTCAGCTCATTGAAGCAGATATTCAGCGAGGCCTGGGCATTGTTGTGGTAACCCAGATCCCCCATGCGCAAAGACGTGGCGTGCTGGCCGAACCAGGTGCGATCATCGAACCGGGCCAGGTCGTGCCGGACGCCGGCCACGAAACTGGCATCCAGTGCCGGCGAGGCGCCAAACAGCAGCATCAGCAACCAGCTGCGGCGGCGGAAATTCCGGATCAGCCAGAAGTACTGGTCTGATTTGAAATCCCTGAGGCTATCCTTGTTGCCCACCAGTTCCTGCCATTTGCGCCAGAAACTGTCCGGCAGGGAAAGATTGTAATGGGCGCCTGCAATACTCTGCATGATCCGGCCATAACGCACCGCCAGCCCCTGGCGATACACATGCTTGAGCCGGCCAGTGTTGGAGCTGCCGTACTCGGCAATGGGAATGCTGGCATCGCCATCAATCTCACAGGGCATGCTCGCGGCCCAGAACACTTCGTTATCCAGGTTCAGCTGGACGAACCGATGTATATCCCGCAACGAGGCCAGCATGGCTTCAGTATTGTCGAAGACCGGCGTAATCAGTTCCAGCAGGGCTTCCGAATAGTCGGTGGTGATACGCGGGTGAGTCAGCGCGGAGCCCAGGGCTTCCGGATGTGGCGTCTGGGCAATGAAGCCATTGGCATCGACGCGCAGGCCTTCCTTTTCGACCCCTTTGAGGAAACCGTCCCAGTCACTGGCGGCAAACTGTTGGAACAGGGAGTGGCGGGATTGTGCCATGTTGAGCTCCTGTTGCAGCCGTTACGCCCTTGTGAGACGTAACGGCTGTGAATCAGTGGAAGGGGTTAACGGCCGTTCTTACGGGCAGAGGCCATAGCCTGGGCCAGAGCGCCAGCCATGGCACCTTGAGGTGCGCCCTGGCCGGCCTGAGGTTTGCGCCCTGCACTGCGGCCAGAGTTCCGGTCTGCGCCCCGGGCTGGCTTGTTGTCCGCCCCCGGCTGGTCATCCATACGCATGGACAGGCCAATCCGCTTACGGGGAATGTCCACTTCCATCACTTTGACCTTGACGATGTCACCGGCCTTGACCACTTCTCTCGGATCTTTCACGAAAGTATGGGACAAGGCCGAGATGTGCACCAGGCCATCCTGGTGAACACCGATATCCACAAAGGCACCGAAGTTGGTGACGTTGGTTACCGAGCCCTCCAGCACCATACCGGGTTTGAGGTCGTTGAGGGTTTCCACCCCTTCCTCGAAATGGGCAAAGCGGAATTCCGGTCGCGGGTCCCGGCCCGGTTTTTCCAGCTCGGAGATAATGTCCTTGATGGTCGGCAGGCCGAACTGCTCGGTTACGTAGTCCTGTGGGTTAAGACTGCGCAGGAACGCGGAATCGCCAAGGATATCCTCCACCCTCTTGCCATTTCGCTCAGCAATGGCCTCAACCACACCGTAGGCTTCCGGATGCACGGATGACCGGTCCAGAGGGTTTTCGCCCCCGGCGATACGCAGGAAGCCCGCAGCCTGTTCAAAGGTGCGATCACCCAATCGAGACACCTTCAGCAGCTGTTTGCGACTGGTGAACTTGCCGTTCTGGTTCCGGAAATCCACGATGTTCTGGGCAATGCTCGGATTCAGGCCAGACACCCGGGTGAGCAGCGGTACCGACGCGGTATTCAGATCCACGCCCACGCCGTTTACACAGTCCTCAACGACCGCATCCAGGCTACGGGACAGCTGTACCTGGGACACATCGTGCTGGTACTGCCCCACGCCGATAGACTTGGGCTCGATTTTCACCAGCTCGGCCAGCGGATCCTGCAAACGGCGGGCAATGGACACCGCACCACGAATGGTGACATCCAGATCCGGCAGTTCCCGGGAGGCAAATTCCGAGGCGGAATAGATTGATGCCCCGGACTCATTCACCACAATGCGGGCCAGCTTCAGTTCGGGGTAACGTTTGCAGAGGTCGCCCACCAGTTTCTCGGTTTCCCGGGAGGCGGTACCGTTGCCGATAGCCACCAGTTCAATTTTGTACTTCTGACACCAGGCTGCCATCTGGGCAATGGACTGATCCCATTTGTTCTGGGGCGCATGGGGAAAAATGGCGCCGTGATCCACTACCTGGCCGGTGCCGTCGATTACCGCCACCTTGACCCCGGTACGCAGGCCGGGATCAAGCCCCAGCGTTGGCCGCGGACCTGCCGGAGCGAGCAGGAGCAGATCTTTCAGGTTGGCAGCAAAAACGTTGATGGCTTCGGTTTCAGCCGCTTCACGCACCTGGGCCATCAGATCGGTTTCAATCTGTGTCGACAACTTCACGCGCCAGGTCCAGCGCACCACATCCGACAACCATTTGTCGGCGGCCCGGCCGTTATCCCGGATGCGCCAGTGGGCGGCAATTCGCTGCTCGGCGGGATGGGGCTGACGGCGATCCTCCTCAGCATCGCCCATAACAATCGAATAGGCCAGAATGCCCTCATTGCGGCCCCGAAGAATGGCCAGCGCCCGGTGCGACGGAATCTTTCTCAGCGGTTCAACGTGGTCGAAGTAATCCCGGAACTTGGCGCCTTCGTTTTCCTTGCCTTCCACCACAGTGACTTTCAGCTGGCCTTCCTGCCAGACGAAATCGCGCAGGGCGCCAAGCAGCTCGGCATCTTCGGCAAAACGCTCCATCAGAATGTAGCGGGCACCGTCCAGAGCGGCTTTGACATCCTCAACGCCGGCTTCCGGATTGAGGTAACCGGCAGCGACGGTTTCCGGATCCTGGGTGGGATCGTCGTAGAGGGTATCGGCCAGCGGCTCCAAGCCTGCTTCCCGGGCAATCTGCGCCTTGGTGCGGCGCTTGGGTTTGTAGGGCAGGTAAAGGTCTTCCAGGCGGTTCTTGGTGTCGGCAGCTTCGATGGAGGCCCGCAGCTCGTCGGTCAGCTTGCCCTGTTCCTCAATGCTGTTGAGGATGGTGCCCCGGCGGTCTTCCAGCTCACGCAGATAGCGCAACCGCTCTTCCAGAGTCCGCAGCTGGCTGTCGTCCAGGGAACCCGTTACTTCTTTTCGGTAGCGTGCAATAAAGGGAACGGTAGCGCCTTCATCAAGAAGGGTAACGGTGGCATTAACCTGCTGTTCACGTACGCCGAGCTCTTCGGCAATGCGCCGGGAAATACTGTTCATGCTGCCTCGATCTGGTATCGCATTCGGAATTAATGCGCAAAGGTACAGCGGCTTACTTCTGCAGGCAAGCGGACTGGTTCTGGCGGTTCATGAATTGCACCAGATCGTTCCAGGGCATCGGGCGGGCGTAATAGTAGCCCTGGATTTCGTCGCAGTGTTGCTGGCGCAGGAATTCCAGCTGGCCTTCGGTTTCCACCCCTTCGGCCACCACGCTGATCTGCAGGCTGTGAGCCAGACTGATAATGGCCCGGATAATATGCTCGGCATCGGCAGACTGGCCCAGTTCCTGGACAAAGGACTTGTCGATCTTCACCAGCGAGATTGGCAGGTGCTGCAGATTGCTCAGGGAGGAAAAGCCAGTACCGAAATCGTCCAGCGCAAAACTGATGCCCAACTGATTGAGCTCCCGCAGGCAGCGCTGGGCGTATTCCGGGTCGTGCATCATGGCGCTTTCGGTCAGCTCCAGTTCCAGCAGGCTGGTATCGACGTTGGCATTGAAGATGATACGAAAGATGGTTTCGGTCATCTTGCGATCGTGGAACTGCCGGAACGACAGGTTGACCGCAAACACCAGTCCGGGAAAGCCCAGCTCGGTGGATTCCTGCAAGCGCTTGCAGGCCTGCTCGATAACCCAGTAGCCGATGGGCACAATCAGACCACTGCGCTCGGCCACCGGGATAAACTCATCGGGACCCACCAGGCCGCGCTCCGGGTGATTCCAGCGCAACAGGCACTCGACCCCTCGCACCTCCTCGGTCGCGAGGTCAATCCGTGGCTGATAATACAGCTCCAGTTCCTTGCCCCGCAGGGCATTGCGAAGGTCGGCTTCGAGCCGGAGCTGATAGCCTGCGGAAATGTGCAGCTGCCGGTCGTAAAACCGGTAACTGGTACCCGGATCGCGTTTGGCTTCGAACATCGCACGGTTAGCCCGCCGGAGCAGTTCTTCCGGGCTGTCACCGGCCTCCGGATAGGTGGCCACGCCCAGGCTGGCGCTGACCACCACATTCTGGCCATCCACCATCACCGGCTCATCCAGCGCCGAGACCACCTTGCGAATGATCTGGGTGATATCCAGCGAGTCTTCCACTTTCTCGACGATGATGGCCAGTTCGTCACCACCGATGCGCATCAACGAGTCCACCCGTCGCAACGTCTGCCGGAGCCGCTCCGCCAGCCGAAGCATGAGCTGATCACTCTTCTGGTAACCAAAGGATTCGTTGATATTACGGAAATCATCGATATTCAGGTGCAACAGAGCCAGGCGATGATTCGCCCGCTCAGCCCTCAGCACCGCCTGCTGCAACCGATCGAAGAACAGGTCCCGGTTGATGAAGCCGGTGGCCACTTCACGGCCAAGCTGGCCATTTGCCGACTGCGTGAGCTGGGAGCGGTACCACAGGCATTTAATGGAGCGCCGGAAATTCCAGGGATCTAACTCACGGCGGCTCAGATAGTCCGATGCACCATTTTCAACCAGGTACCGGGCTTTTTCTCCGCAGGATTCGGCGCTCATGGCCAGAATGGGTATGTCCTCACTGGATACCGACAGATATTGCAGAAACGACGCTTCCGAGCCGCCATGGAACACGCAGTCCCACACGATCACATCGAAGCTGGCGTTGGAAATAAGATCATCACAGTCCACCAGATCCGGGCACCAGGTGGCGTCACTGCAGATTTCGGAATCATCCGCGAGCATGGCGCTGAACCAGAGATAGTCGGCGTATTCCGGTGTCAGCACCAGAAGGCGCAAACAATCAGGCCTGGTGTCGGTGGGCAGTGTCATCTGGCGAGATCCATATATCGGTACAGAACAGCGTAGTCCATTACATAAAGAATAGCTGATAGATCGGCAAGGTACAGCATGCCGGCCTGGTGTAGAATAGCCAGACGCTAAAAACCCATGCCCCGTTCCCCTTTGGCACCAACACTGTGAACAAGCTCAATCCCAGACAACATGAAGCGGTACGCTACGCCGACGGCCCCCTGCTGGTGCTGGCCGGTGCCGGCAGCGGCAAAACCAGCGTGATTACCCGCAAGATTGCCTATCTGATTGAGGAACTGGGCATCCCGGGGCGACACATTGCCGCCGTCACCTTTACCAACAAAGCCGCCCGGGAGATGAAAGAGCGTGTGGGCCGCATTGTCGACCGGGGCAAAACCCGGGGCCTGATCGTATCAACATTTCACAATCTTGGCCTGAACATGATCCGGGAGGAGCACACCCACCTGGGCTACCACCCAGGCTTCTCCATTTTCGACGCCGAAGATGCCAAGGCGCTGCTGCAGGATCTGATGATGCGCGAAGCCAGCGCCGAGGCCGGCGACGAGCTGAACGATGTGCAGATGACCATCTCGTCCTGGAAAAACGCCATGCGCAGCCCCGCGGAGGCCTACAGCAAGGCGGCAGACGAGCGTGAGCAGCGCATTGCCATCGTCTACAAGCACTACAACGAATACCTGAAAGCCTACAACGCGGTGGATTTTGACGACCTGATCCTGCTGCCGGTGCAGCTGTTCCGGGACAACCCGGAGGTGCTGGCCAAGTGGCGCCGGAAAATCCGCTACATGCTGGTGGATGAGTACCAGGACACCAACGTGTGCCAGTACGAGCTGGTGAAACAGCTGGTGGCCGAACGCGCAGCGTTTACCGTGGTGGGTGATGATGACCAGTCCATCTACGCCTGGCGCGGCGCCCGTCCGGAGAACCTGGCCCAGTTGAAGGACGACTTCCCGAGCCTGAAAATCGTCAAGCTGGAGCAGAACTACCGCTCCACCAGCCGCATCCTGCGCTGCGCCAACACGGTGATTGCCAACAACCCCCACGTGTTCGAGAAGGCCCTTTGGAGTGACCACACCATTGGCGAGGAAATCCGCATCATCCGCTGCCGCAACGAAGACGCGGAAACCGAGCGGGTGGCCACCGAAATCCTCGACCAGAAGTTGAAGAACGGCCTCGACTTCAGGGACTTCGCGGTCCTTTACCGGGGCAACCACCAGGCCCGGCTGCTGGAAATGAAGCTACAGGCCTACCAGATTCCCTACCGCATCTCCGGTGGTCAGTCGTTTTTCTCCAAGAACGAGATCAAGGATGCGATGTCGTACCTGCGGCTGATGATCAACCCGGACGACGATGCGGCCTTCCTGCGGGTGGTGAACGTGCCGCGCCGGGAGATTGGCCCGCGCACCCTGGAACAGCTCAGTCACTATGCCCGCTCGCGCAATGTCAGCCTGTTCAAGGCCCTGGGGGATATGGGGGCGGAAACCCACGTCACCGAGAAAGGTCTGGACCGACTGAGACGGTTCGCCCACTGGGTCGACAAAACCTGCGAGCGCCTGTTCTCGGAAGACCCGATCCCGGTCATCAAACAGTTATTCACAGACATCGAGTACGAAGAGTGGCTGCACCAGCATTCCGGTAGCCCGAAACAGGCCGAACGCCGGATGGAGAACATCTGGTACCTGGTGGAGTCGATCCAGCGCATGCTGGACGACGGCAAGGGCACCGCCGACGAAATCGGCATTGAGGACGCCATCGCCAAGCTGGTACTGCGCGATATGATGGAGCAACGGGAAGAGGAAGACGACAGCGACAAGGTTCAGTTGCTGACTCTGCACGCTTCCAAGGGGCTGGAGTTTCCCCATGTGTTCATTATGGGCCTGGAGGAAGAGATTCTGCCGCACCGCAGCAGCATCGAGGAAGGCAACATTGAGGAAGAGCGCCGCCTGATGTACGTAGGCATTACCCGGGCCAGGGAAACTCTGGCGCTGACTTACGCCGCCTCCCGAAAACAGTACGGGGAAAAACTGGAGACCATTCCCAGCCGCTTTCTGGATGAGTTGCCGGAAGAGGATGTGAAATGGGAGGGACTGGGCGACCAGGACAAAGAAGCGAACCAGAAAAAGGGCAAGGCGACTCTCAGCGCCCTGATTGGCGATCTGGGCCTGTAGAAACAACAAACCCCGCTCGGGGCGGGGTTTGTCCGGTCGTTACAGATTGCTTACTTGCTCTGCTCAACCATATGCTCAACGGCAGCGGTGATTTCCTCATCCGGGCAGTTGGCACAGCCACCTTTGGCCGGCATGGCGTTGAAGCCATTGATAGCGTGATCAATCAGGGTATCGATACCCTTCTCAATGCGCGGAGCCCAGGCAGCGGCATCGCCAATGACCGGAGCGCCGGCTGCGCCGGTGGTATGACACGCCATGCACACGGCGTCGTAGACTTCGCTGCCAGAACGCGGGCCGGAGCTGGCTGTTTCAGCAGGTGCAGCAGCCTCGCCACACTCTTCACCCTGCAGACACACTTCACCCACCGGCTTGATGCGCTCGCGGATTTCGTCTTCAACACTTGCCACTGCGGCGCCGGCAGCCAGGCCAAAACCAAGCAGAACAACAGCCAGGACTCTCTTCATCTTCACAATGCACCTCGCATTTGAGCGTTATAATCTTTCGGTCGCCGCATTATAGCGATTGAGCCCCCGCAAAAAAACCAGAGAGCAAAATCAGAATTTGATTTCAACCATTTTAATGACAGTTTCGTAGATTGTAGCTCCTTTGCCATGGATTCCGGTTACCATAGCGTTCATTCACTCAAACCCAGAGTCGCCGTATGAACCAACAGCAACAGACGACCCCGGACAAGCGCCGAAAAACCTTACTGATCCTGGAGTTTTCCAGCCTGGCGGTACTGCTGATCTCGATGGCCTGGTTCAGCAACCAGTCAAGCGATGGCACCCCACTTTCTGCCGGCTGGCTGCTGATTCCGGCGTTTGCCAGCCTGGGCGTTTTTCTGAGTTTTATCGGGTTGATGTATCTACGCTGGGTCGCCTCGGCGAACGACCAGCGCCGCCCCCGCCATCGCGCGATCTTCGCCCTGCTGACCCTCACCCTGCTTGGGGTCTGGATTTACGGCATTGCCAACACCTGGATAAGCCTGAGTACCGCCCAATAAGGAGCCCCCATGACCCCCAGCCTCAAGCTGCTACCCCTGATTCTGTTGGGCACGGCCAATCTGGTTGTTGCCCAGGATCGGCCAGAGGAACCCGATGTTAACTGCGCGCTGATCAAGAAAGGTGTGCAACGGCTGGCCTGCTATGACGCCAAGTACAACCCTCAGGCCGAGCGTGACCAGGCCAGCGAGGAACAGCTGGAAGAAGCCGAGGCGGATGCAGAGGAACTGGTGGCCGACAAGAAAACCCGGGAGAAGATCGTGGGTAATGCCCTGGAAGACGATCCTGATGACGGGGTGATGGCCGCGCTGGTGGATAACTATCTTTCTGCCGAGCGGGCAATCTTTTCGTTCACCGGCAGTTTCGTGACCCATCGGCCCAATTACATTCTGCCGATTACCTGGGTGGACGACCCCAATGCCTTGCCCTCAAGCCCGCGACTGGGGGCTATTGATTATGATTACAACCTGGAAAACGAGGAAGCCAAATACCAGATCAGCTTCAAGGTTCCGTTGCTGACCGGCATTTTCGACGACCGCACAACCTTCTGGTTTGGCTACACTCAGAAATCCTTCTGGCAGGTCTACAACCAGGATGAATCGGCGCCTTTCCGGGAGACCAACTATGAGCCGGAGCTGTTTTTCAGGCACGCCCTGAACTGGGATCTCGGTCCCGGCACGCTCAGTGCGGTGTCGGTGGGCTTTAATCACCAGTCAAACGGACAGCCTGACCCCCGGTCCCGGAGCTGGAACCGGATTATGGGTTCCGTTGCCTATAGTGTGGATCGCTGGCTGTTTATGGTTCAGCCCTGGTATCGCTTGCCGGAAAACAGCAGCAGCGACGACAACGAAGACATAGAGAGCTATCTGGGCCACGCCAGTTATCACGCGGTTTACAAGCTGACGGAAGATCGGACGTTTTCTTTGAAGCTGCTGAATAATCTGAGGTCGGATAACCGGACGTCGGTGGAGTTCGGGTACAGTTTTCCCATGGGGGATACGCTGAAGGGGTTCTTCCAGTATTACAACGGGTATGGGGAGAGCCTGATTGACTATAACGAGCGAATTGAGCGGGTCGGATTTGGCATTATGCTGAATGACTGGCTTTGAGCCGGGCGCTCAACCTCCTTTTGGCAGCGGAGCATTGCCCGTCTGGGGGTAAGCCCTTCTGAAACACGCTCCTTGCGGCACGTCCTTGTGACGCTTGGGCTCCGCCATCCATGGCTCCGCACAGTTTCAGAAGGGCTTACCCCCAGCCGGTCATTCGGCCTTGGTCGAGGATTCATCACTGAGCATTCAAGCGCTCCATTTCCGCCAGCAGTTCTTCGGTTTTCTTTTCCATCAAAGCCTTGTCGCCCCGCGCTTCCACGTTCAAGCGAACCACCGGTTCAGTGTTGGACATGCGCAGGTTGAAGCGCCAGTTGTCGAATTCCACGCTGAGGCCGTCGACATGGCTGACGGATTTGGCGCCCACGCCGTACTTGGCTTCGATGGCGGCGATAACTTTCGGGGGGTCGCTGATGGTGCGGTTGATTTCGCCGCTGGCCGGGTAGGCTTCGATGCGGGCGTCGATGAGGGATGACAGGGGCTGGCCGCTTTGGCACAGGCGCTCGGCTACGAGCAGCCAGGGGATCATGCCGCTGTCGCAGTAGGCGAAGTCGCGGAAGTAGTGGTGGGCGCTCATTTCGCCCCCATAGACGGCGTCTTCGTCGCGCATTCTCTGTTTGATGAAGGCGTGGCCGGTTTTGCTTTCGATGGCTTCGCCGCCAGCGGCTTCTACCAGGTCCTGGGTGTTCCAGGTCAGGCGGGGGTCGTGGATGACTTTGCCGCCGCCGGTCTTGCGCAGGAACTGGTCCGCCAGCAGGCCGACGATGTAGTAGCCTTCGATGAAGCGGCCGGTTTCGTCGAAGAAGAAGCAGCGGTCGTAGTCGCCGTCCCAGGCAATGCCCATGGCGGCGCCATTCTGGAGTACGGCATCGGCGGTGGCGGAGCGGTTTTCCGGCAGGATGGGGTTGGGTACGCCATTGGGGAAGTGTCCGTCCGGCTGGTGGTGAACTTTGATGAACTCGAACGGCAGGTGCTGCTCGAGTTCGTCAATCACCAGGCCGGCGCCACCGTTGCCGGCATTACAGACGATAGTCATGGGCTTCAGTGAGCCTGCATCAATGTAGCCCAGCAGATGGTCAACGTACGCGCTCATTACTTCCAGGGTTTCGTATTTGCCCTGCTCTGCGGCGTCAAAGAAGGGCTCACGCACCCGGTCCCGGATGTCGTTCAGGCCGTTGTCAGAGCTGATGGGCCGGGACTCGGGGCCGACCATTTTCATGCCGTTGTGGTCTTTGGGATTGTGGCTGGCGGTGACCATGATGCCGCCGTCCATGCCGTAGTGGCTGGTAGCGAAGTACACCTGTTCGGTGCCACACAGGCCGATGTCGAACACATCGGCACCGGCGGCCATCAGGCCGGAGCTGAGCGCCTCGGCGATTTCCGGGCTGGACAGGCGGATGTCGTAACCGACGATGACTTTTCTGGCGCCGGTGATTTCAACGTAGGCACGGCCGATTTTCTCAGCCAGGATTGGGTTTAGCTGGTCAGGTACTCGGCCACGCAGGTCGTAGGCTTTGAAGCAGGACAGGTCCATTTCAGTCTCCGGAGTGGTTTATTAACCGCGTTGGGCCAGCATATCTGGCCAATCTAGACGGCCATTCTACCTGTTTCGAGAGACAATCGGTGAAGCACCCGGAGAAAACGCTGAGGGAAGCGGAGCGTGTAGGGCGTCACCGGCCCGGGCAGCGAGCCGGTGACTGAAAGCCGGGGAGTTTACTCGGCAGCGGCGGACTGCAGCTGGATGTAGTTCTGGATACCCATCTGGGAGATCATCTCCAGCTGGGTTTCGAGCCAGTCAATGTGCTCTTCCTCGCTGTCGAGGATGCTCCGGAACAATTCACGGCTGGCAAAGTCCTGAACCTGCTCGCAGTAGATGATGGCTTCTTTCAGGTCTGTGTGTGCGGTGTGCTCAAGTTTGAGGTCGCACTCGATCATTTCCTGAACATTCTCGCCAATCAGCAATTTGTTCAGATCCTGCAGATTGGGCAGGCCCTCAAGGAAGAGAATTCGCTCGATCAGCTGATCGGCGTGTTTCATTTCATCGATGGATTCTTCGTATTCTTTCGCCGCGAGCTTGGTGATACCCCAGTCTTTGTACATTCTCGAATGCAGGAAGTACTGGTTAATGGCCGTCAGCTCGTTGGCGAGGACCTTGTTCAGATGCTGGATGACTTTTTTGTCGCCTTTCATAACCGGATTCCTTGTGTCGCGAAAGCGTTAATTCACAAGGATAGTCGGTTTAACGGCAATAAAAAATCACGGATGTGAAAGAGGTGCAATTGCAATATGTGGACATGCCCGCCCGGTCAGGCGGGTTGCGCCAGCATGTTGGCGAGCGCCATATAATCCGGTGACCGGGACTCTTTCAGAATTTCCCGGGCAGTGCAGGCGCACCGACCACACTGGCGACCGACACCCAACTCCTTACCCAGCTGGCGCATGGAGCTGACGCCATTGTCGGCGGCTTCGCGGATTTCTCTGTCTGTTACCCCGTAACACAGGCAAACGTACATAGGGCGCTCTCACTAACAGCACTAAATTTAGTGATAATTATTGTTATTAACAAACAGGATTGCAACCCTTTTGCAGTCAGTTTTTGTAGCAAAAAGTGACTACTCGCATTCTCGCGTTAAGTTTCGCGCCCCGGATGCGGTCACCACCACATTATCTTCAATCCGGATTCCACCGCAGCTCTTCAGTTCATTAATCAGCTCCCGGTTCAGATACTGGGCTTCGGGCCCGTTCAGCAAAGGGTCCAGCAGCGACGAAATGAAATAGAGCCCCGGTTCGATGGTGACCACCATGCCGTCTTCCAGGGCGCGGGTCAGGCGCAGGAACGGCGCATCTTCCGGGGGTGGTGTCGGTTTGCCGGCGACATCGTGCACCTGAATGCCCAGAAAATGCCCGATACCATGGGGAAAAAACGCCCGGGTAATGCCCTGCTCCACCATGGCTTCATCCGTCAAACCGGACACCAGCCCCGAGGCTAACAGCAGGGCCGCAATGCCTTGGTGGGCCTTGCGGTGAATGTCCAGGTAATCGACGCCGGGAGACACCATCTCGCAGAGCCGCAATTGCAGTGTCTCCAGCCCGTGAACCAGCGCGGTGAATCTCGGTTCATCCGGCCCGGCGGTGGTGCGGGTTATATCCGAACAGTAGCCACGGTAGCGCACCCCGGCATCAATCAGCAGACTGCGGGGCCGGCGGGGAGGCTTCAGGTCGTAGTACTGGTAGTGCAGTGTGCCTGCATGTTCGTTCAATCCGATGATGCTGTGATAAGGCGCCTCCACTTCCCGCTGGCCGGTGGCCTGCTGGTAGGCGAGACTGATACCGAATTCGCTGTCGCCGGCCAGAAACGCCTCTCTGGCCGCCCTGTGACCAGCCAGGGCGATCCGGTTAGCGTGTGCCAGGCATTCAATTTCGTACGGAGTTTTGCTCACGCGGGCTTCTTCCACGGCGGCCACCAGCGCCGCCGGGTTATGCTCTCCCGGCACGCCGTCCAGCACCAGCGGATCACCGATGACCGCCAGCCGACCCGGGCTATCGAGCTCCGGGGCACCAGACTGCTGCCGGCTGCGAACGTCTACAATCTCTAGCCAGGGTTCTTCAGCCATCACCGGGTTGGCGTGCCAGAAGTCCACCGGCTGGTATAGCCAGAGCACCGGTTTCTGGCCAGGCCGAACCAACAGCCAGCTGTGCTCCTGGCCAGCCAGCCCGGTCCAGTGCAAAAACGGGCCGAAGCCCTGGAATACATAGGCCTGATCATCCCGATACCGGTAAGGCGCCGCACCCGAGGCAATCAGCAGGCTATCGTAACCGTGATCAGCCATGGCCCGTTCGTACCGGTTCTGCAGCTCACGGATGTGGGCAGGCTGCAGGTCGAGGATGTCTTGATTTGGCATATCAGGTTTCCAGTTGTTTCCAGAGATTCAGTATGTCGTCTGAACGGGCGTTGCTCAGGCGGATCAAACGTATTTCCAGCGGTACGTCCCAGCGCTCATCACCAGCCCGTACCAGGCGCCCGAACTGTTCGCTTTTTTCTGTCATCCGCTTGGGCAACCAGCCCATGCCGAAGCCCTGTTTCACCAGGGCCTTGATGCTCGCGGACTGGGTATTCTCGTTCAGTGGTAAAAGATTCGCCGGCAGCTTGACCCGCTGAAGGTGACCCTCGATCGCCAACTGCAAAAAACCACGGCTGTGGTAGGCAATCAGGGGCACCGGCTGCTCATCGGTACCTGGCAACCGATAGCGGGGCTCGCCTCGCTCATTGGCGATACTGACGGGCACCAGCGCTTCTTTGCCAATGGTCTGCCAGTGAAACTTGTCACTGGCCAGGCGATCTCCCCAGGGCAAATCCGGGTGCCAGTAACACAACACCAGATCGCATTCGCCGCTTTCCAGGGCATCCAGAAACTGCTCCCCCACCCAATTGGTGGCGGTCAGGTTCAGTTGCAGGCGCTCGGCAATACCCATTTCCGTCGCCCAACCCTGATAGAAATGCGAAAACAGCCCCTGGGTAGAACCAACGCTGATGCGGGCAGACGCTTCCGCATCCAGAGCGGCTATCCGGTCCCGGGTATCCCGGACATCCCGGGTGATGCGTTCACACAGCTCCTGAAACACTTCTCCGGCCGAGGTCAGGGACAATGGCAGAGTCTGGCGATTGATCAGGGTGGTGCCCATGGATTCCTCCAGCAGCTTGATGCGCCGGCTGAACGTAGGCTGGCTCACGTGCTGCTGTTCGGCAGCCCGTGAGAAGTGGCGCGTGCGGGCAAGCGCCAGAAAGTCTTCCAGCCAGCGTATTTCCATGGGAACCCCTGAGGTTTGGCAATGATCACAACCGGTACGTTGCTGCAGGCATGATAGCCTATGCGCGCCCGGCCGTTACAAACGCCCTTCCTCAACGGCGTGACAGGCCACCTGCGCCCCGCCGTCGGTGGCGATCAGCTGTGGAACTTCCTGCCGGCAACGCTCATTGGCGTAGGGGCAGCGGCCGTGGAACACGCACCCCGAGGGCAGATTCACCGGCGTGGGCACCTCGCCCTGAAGGCGAATGTGATTGGGCCGGTCATCCTCGAGTTTCGGGATGGCCGACAGCAACGCCTGGGTATAGGGATGCCGGGGCATGGCGAACAGGGTTTTGGTGTCTGCCAGCTCACACACCCGGCCCAGGTACATGACGGCCACCCGGGTACCGAAGTGTTCTACCACCGCGAGATCGTGGGTAATGAACAGGTAGGTCAGACCACGGCTTTCCTGGGCATCCATCAACAGATTCAGCACCTGGGCCTGGATAGACACATCCAGGGCCGAGATGGGCTCATCGGCAACGATAAATTCCGGGTCCACCGCCAGGGCGCGGGCAATGGCAATCCGCTGGCGCTGACCACCGGAAAACTCGTGGCCAAAGCGACTGCCCCAGTCCGGGTCGATACCCACCGAGTGCATCACCTCGTGGATCTTGTCCCGCACCTGGGTTGGAGACCAGTCCGGATGGTGAAAACGGATCGGTTCTTCCAGGGTCTGCTGAATCGTCATCCGCGGGTTCAGGGACGCATAGGGGTTCTGGAAAATCATCTGCATCTTGCGCCGGTATGGCAATGCCGCCTTGCCGTCCAGGTTGTCGATGCGTTGACCGTCGTAGTGAATCTCGCCGGCACTGGGGGAAATCAGCCCCATCACCGTGCGGGCCACGGTGGATTTTCCGCAGCCGGACTCCCCCACCACGCACAGGGCCTCGCCCTTGTTCACATCCAGGTTCACGCCGTTGATGGCATGCACCGCTTCCTGTTTGCGGCGCAAACGCCCACCTTCAAACCGGAGCTGTTCAAGGAAGCTGCCAGAGAGGTCAAAACGTTTTTCCAGACCGCGGATACTTACCAGAGGGGAGGTCATGATTCGGCCTCCTGCATGCGTTTCTCCTGCTCAATCAGGTTGGCAACTTCGTAACAGGCGACATCAACGTTGCCGGAACGCACATATTCCGGCATGGCGCGCTTGCACTGGTCGGTGGCGAAGTTGCAGCGGGGATGGAACGGGCAACCCGAAGGCACATTCTTCAGGGATGGCATGGAGCCCGGTATCTGGAACAGCCGCGCTCCCGGTTCACCCATCTGGGGCAGCGCGTTGATCAGCCCCTGGGTGTAGGGATGCTGGGCATCGTTGATGATTTCCCGGGTCGGGCCCTGTTCGATGATCCGGCCGGAGTACATGACCAGCATGCGCTGGGTTACCTGCGAGACCACACCGAGATCGTGGGTGATCAGCATCAGCGCCACGTTTTCCTGCTCACACAGGTTCAGCAGCAGGTCCATGATCTCGGCCTGGATGGTCACATCCAGGGCGGTCGTGGGTTCATCGGCAATAATGATTTCCGGGTCCAACAGCAGGGCGATGGCAATGATCACCCGCTGGCGCATGCCCCCTGACAATTCATGGGGATACTGGTCCAGCCGCTTTTCCGGCGAGGGAATCTGCACTTTCTGCAGGCGATCCAGAGCAATGGCCCTCGCCTCTTTCTTGCTGATCTTCCGGTGTGCCAGGATCGCCTCCACCATCTGGGTGCCGATGGTGAGCACCGGGTTCAGGGTCATCATCGGATCCTGGAAAATCATGGCGATGCGGTTGCCACGAATTTTGCGCAGCTCCCGCTCGCTCATGGCGGCCAGGTCTTTGCCTTCAAACAGAATCTGGCCACCGGCGATATAACCGGGCTTGGCAATCAGGTTCAGGATAGAGAAGGCCGCCACTGATTTGCCGGCACCGGATTCACCCACCAGGCCCAGCCGCTCGCCCTTGTCCAGGCTGAAACTGATACGACGCAGGGCGGTCAGATCGCCACCGCGCACCGCGAAACGTACATCCAGGTTTTTCACTTCCAACAGTGCCATGGTGTTACCCCTTGTACAGCCGTGGGTTCATCACATCCCGCAACCAGTCACCCAACAGATTGATGACCAGCACGAGCACCACCAGCACCAGGCCGGGGATCAGGGTGATCCACCAGGAACCGCTCTGGATGTAGTCAAAACCGGATTTGATCAACGAACCCAGTGACGGCTGGGTTTCCGGCATGCCAAGGCCGAGGAACGACAGTGCCGCTTCGGAGATAATGGCATTGGCAATCTGTACCGTGGCAATCACAAAAATAGGCGACAGGGTATTGGGCAGTATGTGCCGGAACATGATGCGCGGCGTACCAAATCCCATGACCTTGGCCGCGTCCACATACTCCTTTTTCTTCTCCGCCAGCACCGAGGCCCGCACGGTACGGGCAATCTGCGGCCATTCCGCCACGCCGATGATGAAGATCAGCATGTAGATGGCAATCTCACCGAACATCAGGTTGCCAAAACTGGCCTTGAACACCGCACCGACAATGATCGCCACCATCAGGGTAGAGAACGACAGCTGCACGTCGGCAATGCGCATCAGGATGGCATCGACCTTACCGCCCAGATAGCCGGCCAGCAGGCCAAACAGGATACCCAGCGCCGCCTGCAACACCACGGCACCAAAGCCAATCATCAGCGACACCCGGGTGCCGTAAAGTATGGTGGAGAGCAGATCCCGGCCCTGGGCATCCGTTCCCAGCGGGAACGCGGGATCAGCGCCGTCCAGGCCCACCGGTGGAAGCTCGGAGTTCATGATGTTGATCTGCGCCAGATCATAGGGATCGGCGGGCGCCAGCCAGGGCGCAAACACCGCAGCCAGCACCATGGCCAGCAGCACCAGAAAGCTCGCAATCGCTACCTTGTCGCGTTTGAAGCTGTACCAGAAAAAGGACTCGCGGAAGCGGTCCCAGCGGGAAACCGTTGCCGTTGTCATGCTTTCTTACCTGTCAGTTTGACGGTGGGATTGACCAGTCCGTAGATCAGGTCCACCAGTGTGTTGGTCACCACAAAGATCAGGCCCACTACCATCAGGTAAGCCACAATCAGGGGAATATCGCTGCGGGTGATGGCCTCCAGGAACATCAGGCCCAGACCCGGCCACTGAAACACCGTCTCGGTCAGGATGGTGTAGGCCACCATGATGCCGATCTGTACGCCGCCCACGGTAATCACCGGCAGCATGGTGTTCTTCAGGGCATGCAGGAAATTGATACGGCCCGCACTCAAACCCTTGGCCCGGGCATAGCGGATGTAATCGCTTTGCAGAACCTCCATCATCTCCGCCCGGATCAGGCGGATAAACAGCGGCAACATGATGGATGCCAGCGACACGCAAGGCAGCACCAGATGGGCCAGGCCTTCGCTGGTAAACAGACCGGATTCCCAGGTGCCGAACAGGTGCACCAGGTCATCACCACGGCCATAGGACGGCAGCCCACCTTCGGTGGTAAAGAAATCGTTGAGCCACTGGCCCCAACCGGTATCGGCCGGAAACCAGTTGACCGTTACACCAATGGAGAACAACTGAATCAGAACAATGGCCGTGAGAAACACCGGTATGGAAATACCGACCGTACTCACGCCCATGAAGAATTTGGACAGCCAGGCCTGGGGTCGGATGGCGGCATACACGCCAATGGGTACCGACAGGAAGATGATGATCAGGCTGGCGCCGATCACCAGCTCCAGGGTCGCTGGCAGATGTTCGGCAATCACTTCCAGCGCCGGCTTGCTGTAAAAATAGGAATTGCCCAGGTCGCCCTGTATGGCATTACCCGCAAACCGCAGGTACTGGACCAGGAAGGGGTCGTTCAGCCCCAGCTCCTCGCGAATGGCTTCCCGCTCTTCGGCAGAGACGGACATGCCCACCATTTCCTGAAGCGGGTCCCCGAGGCCATCCTGAATGGCAAAGGCGATGATGCTGATCACAAACATGACCAGCAGCGCCTGGGATATCCGCTGAACCAAAAACGCTAGCATGAAGGATTTACCGTTGATGAATACGTGAAAGCCTCTCTCCCGCACCGGGAGAGAGGTTGGGTCTCAGGGAGCACGCTCCCCTTATTCGATAACCAGATCGCCCAGGTAGGGGAAGTTCATGACATTGAGCACCGGCTCGATGTTCACTCCCTTGCGGGAGGCCCAGGCCAGGTCCTGCCAGTGCAGCGGTACGAAGGCTGCGTCGTCGTACAGACGCTGTTCCACTTCCTGCAGCATGGCCGCACGCTTGTCCAGGTCGGTCTCCACGTTGGCTTTTTCCACCAGGGCATCGATTTCCGGGTTGCAGTAGTTGCCGGCGTTGTACTGGCCATCACCGCTGTCAGCATCCGGGCAGAAGGTGAGGAATTCATAGAAGTTGGCCGAATCCTCGGTGTCTGCGTGCCAGCCAATCAGCATCATATCGGCGGCACGGTTATCATACTCCGGCCAGTACTGGGCTTTCGGCAGGGTTTTCAGGTCCACCTTGATGTTGATGCGCGCCAGCATGGCCGCCGCTGCCTGCGCGATCTTGTCGTCGTTCACGTAGCGGTTGTTGGGGGCCATCATGGTGATGGTAAAGCCATCCTCATAGCCGGCTTCTTTCATCAGCTGCTTGGCTTTCTCAACATCGAAGCGAGGCTTCAGGTTTTCGTTATGGCCCTGGTAACCCGCTGGCGACATCTGTGCTGCCGGCGTGGCAAAGCCTTTCATGATCTTGGCAGCAATGCCTTCCTGGTTGATGGCGTAGGCGATCGCCTGGCGAACTTTCGGATTCTTGAAGGCTTCAACCCGCTCCTGATTCATATGGAACAGGATGATACGGGTGCCGCTCATGGTCACCAGTTCGCTGTTGCGGTCGCGCTTGATGCGGTCCAGATCATTGGGCGGAACCGGAGCGATGAAGTCGACACCACCGGAGAGCAGAGCGGATACCCGGGTAGCGTTTTCCTTGATCGGAGTCAGCACGATCTTGCCCACGTTGCCCGGAGACTCAGTATCCCAGTAATCATCGAAACGCTCGAACTCGACACGCACGCCCTGTTTACGCTCGGTTACCGTGTAAGGACCGGTGCCGGACAGGTTCTCGGAAGCGAAGGAGTTGCCGTGCTTGAGGATGGCGTCCTTGTCTTTGCCATCTTCGGTCTGGCCGGAATAGAACTCACTGTCCAGCGGGAAAATGTAGGTGGCGGTGTTCAGCAGCAGAGGGTAAGGCTCGCTGGTGACCAGCTCGAAGGTGTAATCGTCGATCACGTTGATGGCGCTGAAGGGTTTGAAAATCGCCTTGAAGTCCTGGCTTTCCTTCAGTCGCTCAAAGGTGAACTTCACGTCGGCCGTGGTCAGTTCGTTACCGGAATGGAACTTCACACCCTCGCGCAGCTTGAAGCGCATGGTCTTGTCGTCCACACGCTCCCAGCTTTCTGCCAGGCGGGGCTCGAAACCCAGATCTTTGGTCCAGCGCAACAGCGGATCAAAGGTCATGTGAGACAACTGCAGAATGCCGCCAGACAACTGCTCATGAATATCGAGGGTAACTGGATCGGCGTCGTACGCCATTTTCAGTTCTTTGGTCGCATCGGCTGCCAGGGCCAGAGGCGCAGACGCCAGGGCCATGGAGCCAACAAAAGCTGCCAGTATTTTTTTCATCGCGTTTTCCGTCGCTGTTTTAGGAATTTTCACGGAACATCGGTGCAGGACGGCACCGATTGCCTGGCAAACAAGCTAGTCTCGGAAAACCCTTACGGCAATCGAAATTGCAACATGGACCTATTCGTATGGTGAATGACCCAAAAAGCAGCAGCCTCAGAACGGAAAGACAAAAGGCAAAAACAGCGCCGTAAACACACCCGTCAATCCCATCCCCAGGGAGGCAAAAGCGCCCGCCGTGGGGCTGATCTCAAACGCCCGGGCAGTGCCAATGGCATGACCATTAAGCCCCAGGGCAAAACCCACCATCCGGTCATCGGAAATCTTCATCCATTTGGCACCCCAGTCCACAAATACCGAGGCCAGTACGCCGGTAATCAGCAGACCGCCGAGGGTGAGTGCAACCGAGCCACCCAGCTGTTCCGCAATACCCATGGCAATGGGCGCGGTAACCGACTTCGGCGCCAGCGACGCCAGTATGGAAAGCGGAGCGTCCATTAGCCAGGCAATACCCACCGCATAGACAGCCGCCAGACTGGCCGCCAGTGGCAAGGTGCACAGAATTGGCCGCCAGAGCGCGCGAATATGGTGCATCTGCTGATACAAAGGCACACCCAGGGCCACCGTCGCCGGGCCCAACAATACCGTTAACCAGCGCGCCCCCTGCTGATAGGTTTCATAGCCAATACCACTGGCCGCCACCGCCGCCGCCAGAATCACCGCCGCCATCAATACCGGCGGCATCCACAGGGGGCGTCCCACCTTCGCGAACAACCAGTTTGCCGCCATAAACGCCGCCAGCGTCAGGGCAATGGAAAGCATCGGGCCTGTGGTCCAGACCAACAGCAATTCCTGCATTCGTCCGTTGAACTCAGTCATGACTGTGCCCCCGGGTGAGATCTCCCGCTGTTTTCTTCATCAGCCACAGCGTGGTCACGGAACTCAGCAAGGTACCCGCAACCAAAGCCACTGCAACGGAAAACCAGTGGCCCGCAAAGCGATCGGCAATAAAGAACACCCCCACAACCCCCGGTGAAATCAGCAGCACCAGCACCGAGATCAGCCCGCGACTGGCTTCCGCCAACTGATCACTGACCCGCCCCCGCAGCATCAGAGTGGCCGTGACCATCACCATCCCCAGCACGCCACCACTGATGGGCAGGCCGACCAGCACCCGCAGTGCCTCACCCAGCAGAAAAAACACCACCAGAACCAGAAAACCCCGCAACAACACCATGCTGCTATGCCCCGCCACGCTCAATATGCTCTACACTAACGCCCTGATCCGCCCAAAGACCACAGGACTATTCATTCAATGGCACTGAAAGCCACCATCTTCAAAGCCACCCACCATATCGCCGATATGGACCGGCACTACTACGCCGACCACCATCTGACCGTTGCCCGCCATCCCTCTGAAACTGACGAGCGGATGATGATCCGGCTGCTGGCCTTCGCCCTCAACGCCGACGATAACCTGGAATTTACCAAAGGCCTGAGCACAGACGACGAGCCGGAACTCTGGCAAAAATCCCTGACCGGAGACATCGAACTCTGGGTGGAACTGGGCCTGCCCGAGGAAGACCGCCTGCGCAAGGCCTGCAACAAGGCCAACCAGGTCATTCTCTATACCTACGGCGGGCGTGCGGTGCCGGTGTGGTGGGACAAGCACCATAACAAGCTGGAAAGATTTAGCAACCTTACTATTGTCGACCTTCCCGCAGAAGGAACAGCCGCACTGGCGGCCCTGGCAGAACGGTCCATGACCTTGCAGGTAAGCATCCAGGATGGCGAAGTGACCATCAGCAACGAGCAAAATCTGGTCAACCTGACGCCAGACCAGCGGCTACCTCGAATTTGAACGAAACGCTTGATGGCCGGGGCTGGACAGAAGCCGCCGGCACACGTAAGATTGCGCACTCGAAATTGACGAGCACTCGTTATTTCGAATGCGCCCGTAGCTCAGCTGGATAGAGCGTTGCCCTCCGGAGGCAAAGGTCATAGGTTCGAATCCTATCGGGCGCGCCATACTTTTCAAAGGCTTGCGTGAAAACGCAGGCCTTTTTTATTTGTCTGTGTCCAAATGGTGTCCATGGTGTGTCTACGGTTTTGAGGGAATTATTCTGAGCGCGATAATTCTGACCTTTGCACTGAAAAAGTTATGTTCGACCACGGACACAGGAAACTTTTGAAAACACCCTCCTCGGATAGTCGTAAGTCACTTTACTAATCTTCGATGAGAGCTCTCCATTCGACAGCACTCACGATTTCATATTGGTTGGCAGATAAAGGTCTACCCCAGCGAGCGACCGCCATATTTCGAAGATAATCGAGTGCCTCGTCATAGTCGGAAAACTCCTGAGTATCCTGTTTCCCTTGAACGATGTATTTACCAGGAATACAAGATCCTTTACGACAAAAAAATGAACCGTCCCTCGCGTATGGCACTGCGGTCATGCTGGTCATCTCAGGGTCGTTCGACCATATGTCCGAATCACCGGAACGGAACTCTTTGTTTGAAGACGGGGGCTCAGATGTAGGCTCGTAAGCAAGCTGATGAATCACCTGTGGCTCTAGCGCTACCCAAATCTCTGCCCCAGCCCGATGAATGTACGAATGGCACTGGCTCAGGCAAGGGCATGACCCGGGTGCCGTTGAGGCCCCAAAGATTGACGGCTTTCAAGAACCACTCTTTCGCCATCTCTGTATGATCCATCGGTGTCAGGCGCTCCAAGGCTTTATGGAGCCCCAGAAGCAGGCCAATCCATTCAATCACGGACCCAGGTAACTCCGGGCTGTGACCGACACTACTTTGAATGTTCGCTAACCAGTCGCTCATAGTCATCCAAGCGACGCCCAGCAGATGCGCAAGTTCGGCACCAGAAAAATAGCCTGGTTGGATAGAGACAGTGGCCCCGCGATTCCGTGGAGGTTTGTGATGCTGAGCGACTGATTCAACGGCTACACTCCTTGAGAAACTCTTGAAACCAGGCCGACTCCGCTGTCGAGGGTTTGAGATCATACAGCTTCACCACCCGAACAAACCGGGCCACATAGCCACACTGACCCGCCGGTGGCAGCCATTCGTCCGGCCCTTTAGCGCCCTTGCAGATTCAGGCAAGCCTCAACCGGCAGCAAGTTCACAGGATCATTAGCAAACCGCAATCGCGTCTCTCCGGGCCACTCGCGAGCTCCGCGATCCCAGGACCAGGCAAGTGGCACCACGTGATCAATGTCGATATTCGAGGCGTTTTGGATGACGTTACCAGTGAAGGCGCTCACCCAGCGACCGGCAACCACCCGACACCCACGATCTGTCGCAAAGTGAACTTGAGTGGTAGAACTGGCGATCAGAGCCTCTGCTCGACTATTTCGGCAGTCACCATCCGCGTCGTCCCAACCGTGACCAAAGGCCGACCGCTGGTACCTCGCCATAGCGCCTGAGGAGGCGTCATCGGAGCGTTTGGCTTGATCCAGGGATGCTAACGAGATCCCCTTGGGCAATCGCCCTCCAGCATCTAGGCACGCCTCAACGGTATCGAAGGGCTTGTAGGTCCGAGTCCGGTCATACCAGCTGCTTTGCGGCGGATGGCACAGGCCACTGGTTGACTGCTTTATGGTGCTAGCAGCCGCAGTGTCGTTAGCAAGTGAGAAAACGGCGAAGAAGACGACGATATAAGAAAATACAACAACGCTTTTCATAAATCCGACTGGTCTAAAGGGCGGGGGTACCTATACGTGCGTTTAAATGCCTGACTTGGATCGATTTTGCAACCCAGAGCCACTAGAAGTCTTCGTAGATTAACAGCTACAACCCATTCTGAACGTGCCAGAGTCGCTGCCTGATTGGCTTCACAGGGTTGAGCGGGGCTTTCGACCGGGCGCACCGACACGACTTAAAACGTAGGTCTGCCGTAACGTAAGAGTATGCGTAGCGTAGATGACCTAGCTGTCGGTGGATGAAAGAGTTCCTATTAAACAAAAGCGGACATTTGGGTCAGGGCTTTTCCCTCATAGACTCCAAGCTAATCAAAGCCGTCTATCTTGAAAAACACAGCAGCTGAGAACCTGATAAATTCCACTTGCCAAATTGGCATACTAAGTTGATCGAGGTGGTTAAGTGTGCCAGACTGGCACACATGGATTGAGTCCTTTGAATAACTATTATCAAGGAAGAGGGTTTTCTTGGGTTCCAGTCGATCCTATCCCACCATCGGTGAAGTATATGATGAACACACTAGGTAAAGACACGCGCTTGGTTGCCCGTGTCGATGAAGAAACGCAGAGACTTATTGCTCATGCAGCAGAGTTAACGGGCCGCAGCTTGAGTCAGTTCCTGATCTACGCTGCAAAGAAAGAAGCACAAGAGGCCGAGCGTCAGGCGCTACAAATCCAGGTTTCCCGGCAAAGTGCTGATCTTATGCTGGAGCTGCTGGATAACCCTGAGCCGATTAACCCAAAGCTTCGGGAAGCTGCACTCAACCACAGGAAGTTGGCTGGTGACTTTAAGAACCGAAGAGATCAGTAAAAAGCACAATCGGCGAGAGTTTGACTGCGGTAAACCTGCACTCAACGAGTTCTTGAAGAAAATTGCGCGGCAAAGCAGCCAGAAGAGGGCGACACGGACTTATGTGCTGATTGAAGATGAGGCCGACCCGACGGAGATTCTGGGTTATTACACTCTTCTTCCCAGCACCCTTGTCTTCCCGCAAGGGCATCCCCTGCAAAAGCGATTTCCGTCGGATCCGCCGGTTTACCGGCTGGCACGGCTTGCGGTTGATAACTCTGTGAAAGGATATGGATTAGGCGCATACCTTTTGATCGAGTGCCTGAGGCGAGTTGTTGATGCGTCGATTTCAGTTGGAGGTATAGGCTGCGCGGTAGATGCCAAGGACGCCGACTCGAAAGGATTCTACGAAAAGTTTGGGTTCGTTGCTATTGATGCCGTTGAGGGTGACTCTTTAGCTCTTTGGCTACCTTTTGAACAATGTTTGGAAGCAGTTGAACTCTCACTCGCAGGTGGTGAACAGTAGCCGGGTTCCGCCCTGTTACTGTGGATCTTGCCGAAAAGAGACGGAGTTTCTCTCGGGCAAGTATTGGCCTATCCGCCTGAATGTCCGCTTTGCGACCAGGTTGGCCAGCAGAGAGCAATCTTCTGAGCCATACTTAAAGGCCCTTACCCTCCAAGAGGGCCACGTCATGACATTTCCTATCAGCAAAGCTCCCTGGAACAAGGGAAAGCTCGTTGGCCAGAAGTTACCGCTCAAACTCGAACAAATATGGGCTATCCGCATTCGGTTAGAGATTGCAAAGAACATTCGCCAGCTGGCGATGTTCAACATGGCGATTGATTGCAAACTCCGATCCTGCGATATGGTGAAGCTTCTGGTTCGAGATATTTCCAGAAACGGTGAGGTTATGGATCGGGCGCAAGTCATCCAGCAAAAAACCAGTCAGCCTGTCCAGTTTGAGATAACTGCGTAAACCGCTGAAGGTTGCCACCCATTCCACGTGAAGCCTGCCACCCGGACCGGAGCAAGGCTGCCACCCATCGGAGCGTAGCGACGCGGGGTTTCTCTTCTTACTCCGAAGTCTCA
>NZ_JASSVO010000059.1:0-1168 GCF_030541085.1 Marinobacter sp. ST-43 | reverse complement strand
TAAGGAGGGTCTGATTAACGCCTGATTTATCGCTGAATCGCTTTTCAACTCGAAAAAAAGCCATTCAAGCGCGATTTTGGCGTTATCACCCTCTGTTTTGTTCGATTTTTGCCTATTTCCCGCCGTTTTGGCGGAAAACAGGCGAACTGACCCTACGACAGCAGGTATTTTTCACCCATCAGCAGGTTGCTGAACGCAGCCAGCAAGTGCAATCGGTTACTGTTTTTGGCCAAGCCGCGATAGCGAACGTTGCTATAGCCAAAGACCTGCTTGATGTACCGGAATGGGTGTTCCACTTTGGCCCGGGCGCTGGCTTTGAGCTTCTCGGCCTTTAGCTTTCGGTCGTCCAGTTTTTTACGAGAACCGGGGCGCTTGGCAATGAACCAGGATACATTTTGGCGATCTTTATGCTCATCCCGCTTTTGAATGCCAAGATAACCGGCATCACCGAACACGCGCAGCTCGTCACCGTGAAGAAGGTTGCCGGCGGACACGATGTCGTGGACATTGGCAGCGGTGGTATCGATGCTGTGGATCAAGCCGAGCGTATCGTCCACGCCGATATGCATCTTCATGCCAAAGTACCACTGGTTGCCTTTTCTGGTTTGTCGCATCTCAGGGTCGCGCTGGCCGCTTTCATTCTTCGTGGAGCTTGGTGCAGAAATGATGGAAGCATCCACAATGCTGCCTTCACGCAGCATCAAACCATTTTTCTCCAGGTGCTTGTTCACCTCTTTGAACAACACCTTGCCAAGGCCATGGCGCTCCAGGAAATGACGAAACTTGAGAATGGTGGTTTCGTCCGGCAATCGGTCCAGCTTCAGGCCGGCGAACTGGCGCATGGATTCGATCTCATACAATGCGTCTTCCATGGCAGGATCACTGAGGTTATAGAACAATTGCATGCAGTGGACTCGCAGCATGGTCGGCAGCGGATACGGTGGCCGGCCAGTCTGGCCCTTGGGGTAATATAGGGCTACCTTCTTCTCCAACTGCTTCCACGGAATCAGCTTGTCCATCCGTTCCAGAAAAATCTCGCGGCGGGTTTTACGCTTCTTGGTCTGGTACTCGGCTTCGGAGAAGGTGATCTGATCCATGGTGGCAACGAATCCTGTGCAGTTGACGATGACCGTATTATCGCTGATTTTGAGACTTATTCAGAGCCTCC
>NZ_JASSVO010000058.1:0-1268 GCF_030541085.1 Marinobacter sp. ST-43 | reverse complement strand
ATAACACTGAAGCATTTAATGGTCGTGCGCAGCATGGCCTTTAAATGTGGGTTGGACTAAGCCGCTGCCACTAATGCCAGCACACAATGTATAAGGGTAAAGTAAATTTTGAACGGATACCGGGATGGCGGTTCAGGCCCGCAAAGGTACTCTGCGGAAGTGCGTATCGTCCTGATGGTCCCCATAAAATGCCTCATCCCTGGGTGATTTGGATCAGCCTACCCCTCTGTTTCTTTCATTGCCAGCCTCAGCCCGAGTCACAACCCAGCTCCTCAGGAACTGTAGCGCCCACGGGAAGCCGCCAGGGAAAGCGGCTAACCCGTCACTCTACCCACGGTTTTAAACCGGGGAATCTGCCGAACCATATGAACCACACCGTCCTCGCATCGAGGGCACGGCCAGCTGCGTTGGGACTCCGAGCCATTCTTGACTTCAACATCGACCTCGGGTGGCTTTTGAAGGGCCTGACGAATGGCCGTCAGCTTGCGACGTCGGGTTCGGTTACTCAGATAACCAAAGTGACGAATCCGCATAAAGCCCTTGGGCAGGATATGCATGAGGAACCGTCGAACAAATTCCGCCCCTTCCAGTTGCAGGCTCTTCTGGCGCCCTCCTTCCCGGTAGTCCACATAGCGGATCATGATTCTGCCGCCGTCCTGCGACAACAAACGACCGTTACTGATAGCAATGCGGTGGGTGTAGCGAGCCAGGTAATCCACCACCGTCTCCGCCTGATTCAGACAAGGGCGGGCGTAAACCACCCAATCCTGCTGCATCACTTTTTTGAGTACGTCGTCGATGGCTTGAGGCTCCGTGAGTCTGTGCAATTCGCCGGTTCTGACCGATCGTCTGAGGGACGATACCATGCGGCCGCGAAAGCGGCGGGACAAGGCCCTGACGGGGAACAGATATTGATGTTTAGCCTCATGCCATTCTCCGGCCTCTGTGAGCACCCCGCCCGGAATCAGGCAATGCACGTGAACGTGGCGACTCAGATTCTGCCCCCAGGTATGGAGCACGGCTGTCATGCCCAACTCACCCTGCAAGTGTTTGGTTTTATGGCCAAACTGACTGAGCGTATTCCAAACTGACTCAAACAGGCGACGGTAAACCACTTCCGGGTGCACCTGAACCCAGCCATTCAGGGCGTGGGGCACGGTGAACACCAGGTGGAAGTAGGGTACCGGCAGTAGCGATCGACGCTGGCGCTCACACCACTGTTGGCTAGCCCGACTCTGGCATTGCGGACAATGCCGGTCCCGGCAACC
>NZ_JASSVO010000057.1:0-1269 GCF_030541085.1 Marinobacter sp. ST-43 | reverse complement strand
TGAAGTGGACCCCAAATTTTGGACAGGTGCCTAAGCTCTGATTCATCATCTCCATAAGGAGGAGAATCATGAGCAAGAAACGCAAGCAATACAGCGCATCATTCAAGTCCAAAGTTGCCCTGGCTGCCCTCAAGGGTGACCAGACCACATCCGAAATTGCTGCCCGTTTCCAGATCCACCCCACCATGGTCAGCACCTGGAAGCGCGAGCTGCTGGAGAATGCACCGGGCCTCTTCGAAGGCAAGAAGAAGGCCGGCAAGCAATCCGATGAACCCAGCACAGACGAGCTGTACCGCGAGATTGGCCGACTGACGGTGGAACGCGATTTTTTGTCGCGCAAGCTCGATCAGTAAGCCGTCAACAGCGGTTGGCGATGATCGAGCGTGGTCATCCCCAAGTCAGTCTTTCGCGCCAGTGTGAGCTGCTCAAGCTGAGCCGCTCATCGGTGTACTACGTCCCTCGTGAGCAGTGTCCGGAGGATTTGCATCTGATGTATCTGATTGATCAACAGCACCTGGAAACGCCGTACTATGGCTCTCGCAAGATGCGGGTTCACTTGCAGCACCAGGGCTATCGGGTCAACCGCAAGCGAGTGCAGCGCCTGATGCGCACCATGGGCATCCAGGCGGTGTATCCACGCCCCAGAACCAGCATTCCGGGCGATGGGCACAAGGTGTATCCGTACCTGCTCAAAGGGCTGAAGATCGACCGCCCCAACCAGGTGTGGGCAACGGATATTTCGTACGTGCCGCTGGCCCGAGGCTTCATGTATCTGGTCGCCATTATCGACTGGTACAGCCGTAAAGTGCTGTCCTGGCGGGTCTCCAACACCATGGACACAGACTTCTGCATCGATGCTCTGGAGGAGGCCTTACAGCGCCATGGATCGCCGGAGATCTTCAACACCGATCAGGGTGCCCAGTTCACCAGTGAAGCCTTTACAGGCGTTCTTAAGGAACACTGTGTCCGGATCAGCATGGACGGCAAGGGCTGCTACCATGACAACATCTTCGTGGAACGGCTCTGGCGAAGCGTCAAGCACGAGTGTGTCTACCTCACCGCCTTCGAGGATGGACACCACTTGAAGCAGGCGCTCCACCGGTACTTCCGGCATTACAATCAGACCCGGTACCACCAAACCCTTGATTACCAAACGCCCGATGAGGTGTACTACGGGCAATCCATATCCTTGGCAGCCTGAGCCAGGGAAACAACCGGATCATAGCTTAGGGACACCATCAGGTTGTCCAACTGACTGGGTCCACCTCA
>NZ_JASSVO010000056.1:0-1277 GCF_030541085.1 Marinobacter sp. ST-43 | reverse complement strand
GCTCGTTTGCCAGCTCCCCGAACCTTATCGCAGGCTTCCACGTCTTTCATCGCCTCTGACTGCCAAGGCATCCACCGTATGCGCTTAGTTGCTTGACTATATAACCCCAAGACAACTGATCACGAATTCACACCCATCACCAGGCAAGCCTGATTCCGATGTTTCTTCGAGACAGTCACTTGAAGCAATAGAACAACCACTTCAACGACAACACCGGATAACGCTTGAAATCGCTATCACTTTGAACATTTTCTCTCGGAGATAATGAGAGAAAAATATTCGTGTTCTATCTCGTCCAATTTGTTAAAGAGCAAATCTGACCCAGTGATCAGAAAGAAGGGCTTCGAACTTTCATCAAGTTGAAACACTTGTTTCTGCACACTGCTAACCGAAGTTAGTCAGTAAAGTTTGGTGGAGCTAGGCAGGATCGAACTGCCGACCTCCTGCGTGCAAGGCAGGCGCTCTCCCAGCTGAGCTATAGCCCCAAGAAGCTATCTACAAGAATTATTCAGATCAAGGCATCGGATGGCGCCGCATAGCCTGCTATGCAAGTCATTCGATAACGCCGAGCTGGATAATTCTGGTGGGTCTGGGTGGACTTGAACCACCGACCTCACCCTTATCAGGGGTGCGCTCTAACCACCTGAGCTACAGACCCGGTTTTGCTTGTCTTCGAAACGCCTGGACTGCGTTGCAGCTTTCGCTCAATCGGTCACGTACGTGTGTACGCTCCCTCTTTCACTCAACCTGCGCCTTGCCAGCCGTTCCGAATCCGGCGCCAAACCCCGAGACTGACTCAGTGTTTGTGGCAAACCGACATCGGGCCTGCATAGACCCTTTTGCTCTCTTTATTAGCCAACCAAGTAATTCGTGTGGACTCTGACCGAAGCATTCGGCTTCGTTTAAGGAGGTGATCCAGCCGCAGGTTCCCCTACGGCTACCTTGTTACGACTTCACCCCAGTCATGAACCACACCGTGGTAATCGTCCTCCCGAAGGTTAGACTAACTACTTCTGGTGCAATCCACTCCCATGGTGTGACGGGCGGTGTGTACAAGGCCCGGGAACGTATTCACCGCGACATTCTGATTCGCGATTACTAGCGATTCCGACTTCACGGAGTCGAGTTGCAGACTCCGATCCGGACTACGACGCGCTTTAAGGGATTGGCTCACTCTCGCGAGTTGGCAGCCCTCTGTACGCGCCATTGTAGCACGTGTGTAGCCCTGGCCGTAAGGGCCATGATGACCTGACGTCATCCCCACCTTCCTCCGGTTT
>NZ_JASSVO010000055.1:0-1307 GCF_030541085.1 Marinobacter sp. ST-43 | reverse complement strand
TGACCCGTCCTGAATAAGGTTTACACCTTCTCACTGGAAATTGTGGAGGGTGTTATGAACACGAAGAGGCGGAGGAGTCAGCGAGATTATTCCCTGGCCTTTAAATTGGCGGTGGTAGGCCAGGTTGAAAAAGGCGAGATGACTTACAAGCAAGCCCAGGAACGATATGGTATCCAGGGACGCTCGACGGTGCTAACGTGGTTACGTAAGCATGGTCAGCAGGATTGGAGCCCGGCGGCCATGCTCTTGGTACGCAAGGGGGCTGCGATGAACAAATCGGATCTTCCACTTACACCAGAGCAGCGCATCAAAGAGCTGGAGCAGCAGCTAGATGAGGCCAACCAGAAAGCGCAATTCTTTGAATCCGTTGTGGATGTGCTTCAAAAAGACTATGGCTGTCGCGTTGTAAAAAAGCGGTCCGGCAAGTCCTCGCACAAAGACAAATCCAAGGCCTGAACGTTAGTCGGGCTTGCCGATATCTAGGTTTTTCCCGTCAGGCCTATTATCAGTACTTCAAAGCGGATGCGGCTCGTAAGGCGCACAATCTCTTGGTGCTGGACTTTGTACGGGAAGAGCGCCTGCATCAGCCTCGGCTGGGAACCCGCAAACTGCATTCGCTACTGAAACTGAATGCCCCTTTGCGCATGGGCCGGGACCGACTATTCGACCTCCTAAGAGCACACCGACAACTGGTTCCCCGCAAGCGGGCCTATCATAAGACCACGCATAGCCATCACCACTTTCGCTGTCATCCTAACCTGCTAAAGCCGGGTCCGGAGCAGGTTGTGCCAGTCGCACCTGAGCAGCTCTGGGTGGCAGATATTACCTACTTACCGACTCACCAGGGCTTGGCCTATCTCAGCCTGATTACGGATGCTTTCTCTCGCAAAATCGTGGGCTACCATGTCCATGACACCCTTCATACGGATTCTGTGATACAAGCTATGCGTAAGGCGTTGAAGGGAAGGAAACACTCTGGAGAACTCGTTCATCACTCGGATCGGGGAATCCAGTACTGCTCCATGTCATACCAACAGCTGCATGCCAAACACGGCATTCGTTGTTCAATGACCGATGGCTATGACTGTTATCAAAATGCACTGGCCGAAAGGGTGAACGGCATCCTGAAAACGGAGTTATTGCTGGCGCGCCCCAAAGACCTTGCGGAAGCCCAAAAGATGGTCGATCAGTCCGTGCAGACCTATAACACAAGGCGACCACATCTTGCCTTGAAATACAAAACGCCCGATGCGGTGCACCGGGCGTTTCAATAGAAATAGGTGTAAACCTATTTCAGGACTAGACAC
>NZ_JASSVO010000054.1:0-1411 GCF_030541085.1 Marinobacter sp. ST-43 | reverse complement strand
CTAGCCCGGATTTCTCATAGTGCTCCAACAACCTTCGCAGACCAAGCCTGGTAGTGCCAGATCCGAGTGGTCATGGTCGAAGTTGGCGATTATTTAGCCAGTTTCCGGCATTCAGGCACAACTCCCCCTTTCCCCCATTGGTATCGGGCCGGGGGAGCCCGATTATCTACTGGGGCACCAAGCGCTGAACCAGTGCTGAGAGATCGTTCTTGTGTGGATAGCTATCACTCATCAACACCCGTATTCGGCGGGTGTTGCGGATGATGACTGCGCCAACCTTGATCAGCTTCAAGCGCAAGGTGCCGGCACTCATACGTTCGAAGGGCGTGTTTTTCAGATGCACCCGCAAACGCTCGAACAGGGTGTAGGCGAAGCCGGATAAGATCAGCCGCCACTGGTTGGTCCACCAGTGTGTGCTGGAGGTGCGACCGGCAAACAGATCCAGTTGTTGATCCTTGATCCGGTTCTCCATATCACCCCGTGCGCAATACTGTTCGTAGTAGAGCTTGAATCCGTCATCGTAGCGGGAGCTGATAACGAACCGGGGGTTCGGGCCTTGAGGGCCATATTCCAGGCGCGCAACCACCCAGCGTGGCTTATGCCAGCTTCGGGCTTTGTAGCGGAAGCGGAAGGTGCTGGCGAGCTTATGGCCATGAGCCTCGTAGTAGGTCCGGACTTTGTCCATGGCTGGGGCGGCAAGCGCCTCCAGCCGCTGGTTGCGGGCCATGCCTACGATGTAATCCACCTGGTTGCGATCGCACCAGGCCAGCAGTCGGGGCTTGCTGAAGTGGGAGTCGCCCCGGAACACGATCCGGGTCTGTGGCCAATACTCGCGAATAAATCGCACCAGCAGCGCCAGAATGGCCCAGCTGTGCCGGGCATCACCTCGATTGCTGGTGCGCAGATAGCTCACCAGCAAGTGCCTACCGCAGAAGACGTAAAGCGGGAAGTAGCAGTGATGGTCGTAATACCGGTTAAAGAACTTACCCGGCTGGTCGCCGTGCACCGGAATATCGGTGCCGTCAAAATCCAGCACGATTTCCTTGGGCGGCTTCTCATGCTGCTCGATAAAGTGGTGCCAGAGCAACTCATGCGCTTTGACAATGGTTTGCCGATCCATCGCCTGCTCCATTCGACAAAGCGTGGACTTGCCGGCCAGAGTCGAGGCATTCCCCGTGGCGGTTTGTAGTGCCTGATCAAAGCGAAGCGCTTCATGATCATTCAGATCTTCGTAGCCGCTGGCCACGCCGTAGACGCGCTGCCGGATCATGGTGTTGAGCCCATGACGAATCATGCGGGCATCCCGCTGGTCGGTCAGCGTCTCGGCCAGTCGCTGGGTTAGCCGGTGTTGTTTATCGACTTCGCGCAGTAACAACACACCGGCATCCGAGGTGATATGGCCTCCGGAGAA
>NZ_JASSVO010000053.1:0-1660 GCF_030541085.1 Marinobacter sp. ST-43 | reverse complement strand
ACCTGAATCAGTGACTTCGCTCGCCAATATACCCGTCAAGCCCACCTCTGCGCCAACAAGAGGCGATAACTGGGTGAGATTCTGACTTTGAGGTCAGGAAGCAAAGAGCGGGAGCAACCGATGGTCCGATATTGGTTGATAAATGACCAGCATGCATTGTTTAGGCAATAGCGGGCTGTCCCGGCAGAGGATTCCGGGAGGATTGTTTTTTGCCAGTGGTTGAGTTGGCCTATCCGGCGGAAGCAAGGCCCCGATAAAGATCGCGGTAAACCGCAAAGCCTGGGCAGTGCCGGCCAAATCGCAGGATCCACTGCCGGCCACTGTGCACCAGGCGGCAGGCCATGGTCATGATTTCCTGCATCACGGTTCTCAGGCGGCGACGTTTGGCCGGATGGCGAACCGGTGCATCCGGGCCGGTCAGTCTCAGGCCCATCCAGCGCAGCACGTTGTAACCCATGGTGGCGAAGGCCATGACCAGATTGTTGGTGTCGAATTTCCCGGACGGAAGTCGTTCCAGGTCCAGGTCGGTCTTGAACTCGCTGTGGAACTGCTCACTGGTGGCGTGATCGCTGTAAAGCGCCATGACTTGTTGCTCATTGGCCACCTCGGCTGGTAAAGAGGTCACCCAGCCTTCGAGGCTGACTTCTGGTTCGAGATACAGCTGGCCCTCGGCATCGCTGGTGCGAACGGTGACCTTCACGATGCGACGCAGACCGGGCTCGTCCGACACCGCTTCTGACAAAACCGCCTCCATTTTGCCGTCGCGCTCCAGTGACCAGGCTTTCCGGGCCTGAGCCTTGTCCGCCCAGACGAGTGGATCCTCCTTGCGCGGATTCCACTTGATCAGGAAGTCGACCTGGTCCTGCTCGCGCAGGAAATCGCGATTGGCACGGGCATCATGCGCACTGTCCAGGCGCAACAAAATGGGCTTATCCGTCAGTGATCGAGCCCGGGGTAACACCCGTTTGAGGGTGTCGAGAAATCCCTTGTTGGCGTGCTGGCTGCCCGGGCGCAGCTCGCAACCCAGGCACCAGCCTTCCTGCCCCAGGTAGGCGGCCAGCGGTGCATAACCGTCGTAGCCCTTGTAGGTGTAGCTGACACCCTCTTTGCGGGTCTGGCTGTTGTCCATGGGAAAGACATCCATATCCAGCGCAACGTGGCCCATCGCCAGAGGTGACACCGGAGCTTCGACGGACTGAAGAAACTCGACGCTGGCATCGTCCAGCAGGGGTGTCAGGCCTTGAGCGTCTTCATCAAATCGCTGGCGCAACCGGGCCGAGGATGGCGACTGCTTGATGCCCAGCGCAGACTTGAAAAATGGGTCCGTTCGCACCGGCTCGGCCGCCTCGAAGTCACTCTTGCCCAGCGTGATCAGGCCAAGATAGGTCCGGATCAGTTCAATGTTCGGAATGCCGTGCCGCTTGGCGACGGTGCGGGCGGTTTTGGTAAGCGATGTATGCCGGTTCAGGCAATGACCGACCAGGGCCAGCCCGCCGTTGGGTGTATAGACTTCGGTTCGGGATTGCTGGAGAGTGAAGGTACGCATGAGCCGAAAGCACTGACTGGGTGAATGGATGTCAGATGCTATTATATCGCTCCAAGCCTTGTTATTGCAGGCTTTGGGCGTGAGTTCAGCTCGTTGAAGTCACGGATTCAGGAA
>NZ_JASSVO010000052.1:0-1679 GCF_030541085.1 Marinobacter sp. ST-43 | reverse complement strand
CCCCCTCTGTCAGCCTAGTTGTCCAGTTGGCGATTTAGCCTGAATTTCACTAGTCGGGGCGGCATGGGAGCATTCATGCCACGTTATTCCGAAGAACGTAAAGCGGCCGTTTTGAATAAGTTGTTACCTCCGCAAAACCGAAGTGTTGTGTCGGTGGCAGCAGAGGAAGGCATATCCGATGTGACTCTGTATAGTTGGTTGAAACAGTGTCGACAACAAGGAATGCCCGTGCCAGGTAATCGTACCGGGGAAGATTGGTCCCCCGAAGCCAAACTGGCCGTTGTAGTAGAAACGGCCTCTATGTCTGAAGCCGAACTCAGTGCCTATTGCCGCGAGAAAGGCTTGTATCCGGAGCAAGTACAGCGCTGGAAGGAAGCCTGCCTTCAGGGTGCCGGCATGCAGGGTGAGCGTCAGAAAGCGGCTCAGAAGCAACAGCGAGACGCCCGTAAAACAATCAAGAAGCTGAAGTCGGAAGTTCGCCGTAAAGACAGGGCGCTGGCTGAGACCACGTCACTTCTGGTGCTGTCAAAAAAGCTCGAAGCCTTGTACGGCGAGGATCCGGACAGCAGCGAGGACGACTGACGCCGCTGGACGAACGTGCAAGGCTCCTGGAGCTATTTGATGAAGCCGTTGCCGGTGGTGCTGCTCGATACAAGGTGGCAGAGATAATCGATATCAGCGAGCGCACATTGAAGCGCTGGCGATGCTCTGATGGCCAGGTTGCTGAAGATCAGCGCCCTGAGGCAGAGCCAGTCGAACAGCCCCACAAACTCACACAGGCCGAGGAGCTGGCCATTCTGAGCGCATGTAATCAACCTGAATACCGGAGTTCGCCACCGTCGCAGATCGTGCCGTCACTGGCTGACAAGGGCCTTTATCTGGCCTCGGAATCGTCGTTCTACCGAGTGTTGAAGAAGCACCAGCAACAGAATCACAGAGGGCGCATGAAGCCGCCACGCAAGGTGCCAGAGCCGACTAGCTTCACCGCGACAGGCCCGAACCAGGTGTGGAGTTGGGACATCAGCTATTGCCCGTCAGCGGTGCGTGGCCAGCATTGGTATCTGTACCTGATCATGGACATCTACAGTCGCAAGATCGTTGCCTGGGAAGTCCATGAGGCGGAGTCTGGCGAGCTGGCCCGGAAACTGGTTGAACGCGCCCTGTTACGAGAGGGCTGCTGGCATAATCCGCCGGTTCTGCACTCTGACAACGGAGCGCCGATGACCTCTTATCTGCTCAAGGCCCGACTGGCTGAGCTGGGCATGTTGATGTCTCACAGCCGGCCTAGAGTCAGCAACGATAATCCTTACTCGGAATCATTGTTCCGGACAGTCAAATACTGCCCGGAGTGGCCGTCAAAGGGCTTTGAATCGCTCACGGCGGTGCGTGACTGGATGCTGGCGTTCGAGTACGCCTACAACGAACAGCACCTGCACAGCGGCATCCGGTTCGTGACACCGGCTGACCGACATCGTGGTGTTGATCACGAGCGCCTGGCGCACCGGAAACTGGTTTATGAAAGAGCAAAACGCCAGAATCCACGGCGCTGGTCTGGCAATACCCGGAACTGGGAAGTAACCGGACCGGTATCGCTCAACCCTGGCAAATTGCAGGAAATAGAGCGCAATAAATTGGCCGCTTAAACGCGGTCATTTGGACAACTGGGTTGAAAATCGCCG
>NZ_JASSVO010000051.1:0-1691 GCF_030541085.1 Marinobacter sp. ST-43 | reverse complement strand
TATCCGTTCAAAATTTACTTTACCCTTATACATTGTGTGCTGGCATTAGTGGCAGCGGCTTAGTCCAACCCACATTTAAAGGCCATGCTGCGCACGACCATTAAATGCTTCAGTGTTATAGCGGTGGGTTGATTGCATAGGGTTTTCTTGCCTTTTCTCGGAAGGTTACCTGAATATACTGTATATATAAACAGTCTTTTTCGGGTTTTGAAACCCGGTGCAAGAAAACAAATAGAGCGGATCGCCGTTGAACGCTCTCCCTGCTACCCTCAAGAGCCAAGCCAGACGGATAAGTCGCGCTTGATCCGTCTGGCTTGGCTCTTGAGGGAAGGCGGATCAATCGGCAATCGTGGTCGCCTTTGTTCCGTGCCTTCGCATCTTCGGTGCCCCCGCTGACTACTGGCCTGATAACTTCCCAGGGATGTCTGCAGAGTGTGGAGTGGTCTGTGAGTAGGGTGGAGTATGAGAGTCTTTCAGGACGGTCCGTATAACCACACGTTAAGTCGGACCCTGGCTGGCGCCAGTGCCGCTTAACATCCGTCGTTAACTAATATATGGTGAAGAATGCAATGTGGCTGAGGTCTGAGGAGGAAATAATAAAGCGTATTGTCGCTAATAGGACTGCTTTGGCAAACTCCGTCAGCTTTGCTCTTAATTCTGCATTTCCATACCCAGAGCATCAGTTTGCTAATGATGTGCTGGTATCTGTAAATGTGCCCCGCGCCCACCTAGGATTAGACCCGGAGCAGAAGCCGGGAGATATTGATCTTCTTCTTATACCATTTAATGATTACCGATATCATTTTGAGCGATCGGTTGCCATTGAAGTAAAAGTACTGCGTCCTACCATTGCAAAGCCCTCCAGAAATGTAAATTCAATGGGCTTTAAGCAGGCATCAGGTTTGCTGAGGGATGGATTTCCGGTCGTAGGGCTACTTCATATTGCTGTGCCAGAGGAAACTCCTGCCGAGTTTTGTTGGGATGTTCCTGTAATAGCCAATAATTTAGGGCCATATGGTGAGTTGGTTGAAACGGGAGAACGTGTGGCGATGGACCCTTTCCCAATAATTACTGCCCAGAGGCAAGAAGGGCGAATTAATGCATTGGATTTACCGATGGAGGCTGGGTTTAATTCTATTGGCCTCAATTTGTCACCTGACGGTGAAGGTTTTTCTGGTGGTACGATGGGGTTCGATAAAATGGGAAAGATAAATCCTCAAGTTTCTCAGGAGCTTTTGGAAGCTATTGAAGCATATTTGATTAATAACAGAGAACGTTTTAGTGAGGTTCGGTGGTTTGATAAGGGAGGTCGTTAACAAGGCCAAGCACGGCGACGCCTACTACATTGCGGCTTCGCCTCCATTTCGTAGCCGCGCATGTTGGCGGCGTTATAGCCCAAGGAGATTCGGTGCTGGTCTGGGATGAGGCAGATGTGCTATCCGTACTTGAGGTACTTCCGGAAGTGGAGCACGACGGTATTTGGCATAGGTACGTAGTCCAGAGGCATGGAATTGAGCTTACTGTAACTATTTACCAATATGACGCTGATGTTTGGTTTGAAATGCGATCATTAGGGAGGCTCTGAATAAGTCTCAAAATCAGCGATAATACGGTCATCGTCAACTGCACAGGATTCGTTGCCACCATGGATCAGATCACCTTCTCCGAAGCCGAGTACCAGACCAAGAAGC
>NZ_JASSVO010000050.1:0-1930 GCF_030541085.1 Marinobacter sp. ST-43 | reverse complement strand
GTAGTGCGCCAGGCATGGCGCGTAGCGCCTTGACGGGCGCTGTTCCGGTACAGGTGGTGCTGGCCGGATGACTTGGGGGTGCAAGTCCCCTGTGGGCCCGGCAAGGGGAACCACTAGCCGGACGGCAAGGGTGTCCACCGCGAGGTGGAATCTGAAGGAAGCCGCAGGCAAAACACTGGCCCGACGAACAGAAATCGCATATGAGGCGGTCACACCGGGTAAGACGGCTACTATCGTCAAAGCCCAATACTTGCACGGAAGGTGTGGACGTAAATGCGGCGGGCATAAGTGTGAAGGTCACGTGTCTTACCCTGGGAAGTCTGGCACTCTGCCACAGTGCTACCTGCCTCGTGAGGGGCGGGGATGGGGGGCCAGAACTCAGCCGAGGTCATAGTAGGTGCGTTACCGCGTACTGAAGGACTGAACATGGTTGGCCGCTAGTAGGCGGTAAGTTCTCGTGATGCGCTAATGAAGACAGAAGCGACCCGGATGGGTCAGGGCATTCAGGAAGGAGTCGGGCGGAACCCGGCAGGTACTGAAGTCCGTGTCGAGGCAGACGCGGGGGCTCACTCGTGGACGAACGCGGAGCCGAATACGCTGATGGAGCAGGTGCTTGAGCGCCCGAACCTGATGCGTGCGTATCAGCGGGTGGTGTCCAATAAAGGCGCGGCTGGTGTCGATCGGATGCCGGTGACCGCTTTGAAGAGCCACCTGCAACAGCATTGGCCAACGTTGCGTGAGCGATTGTTGGCCGGAGATTACCATCCTCAGCCGGTACGCCGGGTCAGTATCCCCAAGCCGCAAGGCGGCGAACGGATACTGGGTATCCCGACGGTACAGGATCGCCTGATCCAACAGGCGCTTCACCAAGTGTTGGGCCCGATACTGGAACCGACCTTCTCGGACCACAGCTACGGGTTCCGTCCCGGTCGAAGCGCCCATCAGGCGGTCAAGACGATGCAACGGCACATCAATGGCGGCCACCGCTGGGTGGTCGACCTGGATCTGGCCCAGTTCTTTGACCGGGTCAATCACGATGTGCTGATGAGCCTTTTAGCTCGTCGCATCACCGACCGACGGATACTCACTCTGATCCGACGATACCTGCGAGCCGGCATGCTCGAAGGTGGGCTGGTCAGCCCGAGGCGGGAAGGGACACCGCAAGGTGGCCCTCTGTCCCCCTTGCTCTCCAACGTACTCCTGACCGAACTGGATCGGGAGCTGGAACGCCGGGGTCACCGGTTCTGCCGCTACGCGGACGACTGCAACATCTATGTCCGAAGCGAACGAGCCGGACACCGGGTCATGGCCAGCATTACCCGCTTCCTGGAAAAGCATCTTCGCCTGACGGTGAACGCAGACAAGAGTGCTGTGGATCGCCCGTGGCGCCGGAGCTTCCTGGGATACAGTGTGAGCTGGCACAAGCAGGTTCGGTTGCGGATTGCACCGAAGAGTCTGCAGGCTTTTATGGCTAAACTGCGTCCGCTACTCAGACGATCGCGCGGGCAGTCGCTACCGGCGACCCTCCAGAAGCTGAACCCGGTACTACGGGGCTGGGCGAACTACTATCGCCTGACGGCCTCGAAACGACCGGTTGAAGCACTGGATGGCTGGATACGACGACGTCTCCGGTTAATCCTGTGGCGACAATGGAAGCGGCCCTATACACGGGCCCGCAACCTGATGCGGCTTGGTCTGACGGAGCAACGGGCTTGGATGAGTGCGACGAACGGTCGTGGTCCTTGGTGGAATAGCGGTGCATCTCATATGAACGCGGTGCTGCCCAAGAGGGTGTTCAACGATCTGTCTCTGGTAAGCTTGCTGGATACGATGGTTAGGCTTCAGCGCCGACCGTGAACCGCCGTGGTACGGAACCGTATGCCCGGTGGTGTGAGAGGACGGGGGAGGTAACTCCCCCTCCTACTCGATT